>NZ_JBNKPP010000315.1:0-2819 GCF_050295395.1 Agarivorans sp. | reverse complement strand
TAGTGACCAACCACATCTTTCGCGTGGTGCTGGAAGAACTTAGTCAAAATTTCTAGGTTTTCTGCTGAAATATCAGTGCGATCACCCATACTTTTCGCGACAGGCCCCCATGCGTTCACCGTGAAGTGATTTGAAGGAATTTTGGCGTGACAAGTTGCGCAGTAAACATTGTCTAACTCTTCCGCGTATGACCAAACTGGCTCTAGTGTATCAACCACTGGAGAATCGATATCAACGGTTAGAGAAACCGGGCGCCATTCATTATCATATGCGTCTGCTTTGTATTCGCCTGTTGTTAGTGCTTCTTGGCCTTGAGCAGAGAGCTTCGCAACAATAGCTCGTTGACCTTCGCCCATGTAAAGCACTTGCTCTGCACCTTTCATTTGGTATGCATTTAGTTTTACGGTACGTTGATCGTTCTCGGCTTTCACTACTTCCAATTTCGTTGTTGGGTTAATGGTACCTAAGCCACCCATGCTTATCGAGGTGACTGGGTAAACCACCTTCGCGTCGGCGGCAGTTTTGGTAGTGAAGCTCATTAGTATCTCAAACGCTTTGCTATCAAGCTCTGCTTCAGGTGCAAAGTGCGCGACACCTTTATGACAGTCGATGCAAGTTTGATTGTTTTCTTTTGCGTAAGCGTGCATTTGAGCCGCGTCGCGAGATTGTTCAAACTGTTCCACTGCATCGAAGTTGTGACAAGAGCGGCAAGTGGCTGAATCGTTTGCGCGGAATTGCTCCCAGACCATTTCAGCAAGCTCTGTGCGGTGAGCTGCGTATTTTTCTGGTGTATCTATTTTGCCAGTAATAAACTCGTGATAAATGTCTTTCGTCGCACGAATCTTAGTGATTAAGTAATCGGTTGGTTCTTTAGGTATATGACAGTCGGAACATTCAGCGCGAATACCTTTGGCATTACTGAAGTGGACCGAACCCTGATACTCTTTATAGGCGGTTTCCATAGTGTGACAAGAGAGACAAAATTCAGTGTCCGATGTGTAATGCATCACTACTGCTGCGCCACCTAACGTTAACCAGCCTACTACAACACCCACAGCCGCTATTGCAGCCACATAACGTTTTTTAATCGACATAATTAGTCACACTAGGAGATAAAGTTTAAGTATAGACTCTAGCTACTACTTTAGAGGTAGTCCAGCCTAGGCGATTATTTTATTTTTATCTGTGATTATGTTCGACAAACTCAGCATAATTTGTCCAGTGGTTACGTGGTTTACTTATGTAATTTTGCTTGTTTATGGCAATAAGCTTTAAGCGCTTGCTACTTGCTGTATTGAATAAATAGGAGAGGAATTTGCAGCTTGAGGTAAGCCTAGCCTAAGAGATAAAAAAACCAGCTTGACGCTGGTTTTTTATAGTAAAAAGAAGCCTTATTTATGTCGTGCTTGCAAGCAGGCAACGACTTCTTCAAAGCCGACTTCTTGTTTTTCTAGCAGTACTAACAAGTGGTAGAGCAGATCGGAACTTTCGTTGATTAGCTCTTCGCGGTCGTTGGCCATGGCTGCTAGGGCTACTTCTACGCCTTCTTCGCCGACTTTTTGCGAGATACGCTTAGTGCCGCGGGCAAATAGGCTAGCGGTGTAGCTTTGCTCAGGATCGGCAGACTTGCGCTCGGCCAATACCGCTTGTAACTGGGCAATAAAGGTGAGCTTGGGCTCTTGATGGCCATCAAAACAGCTTTGAGTACCCTTATGGCAGGTTGGGCCAATCGGGTCAACCGCCACTAGCAGCGTGTCTTGGTCACAGTCTAAGCTAATGCTTTTTAGCTGCAGCACGTTGCCAGAGGTCTCGCCCTTGGTCCATAGGCGTTGTTTAGTACGGCTATAAAAGGTGACTTGTTGGCTGTCTAAGGTCTTTTTCAGTGCGTCGCTGTTCATGTAACCTAGCATCAAGACTTGGCCGCTGTGGTCATTTTGTACCACGGCAGGGATTAAGCCTTCGACTTTGTCCCAGTCAATTTGTTGGTTGAGTTGTTCAAACTGGCTCATAGTCGAATCGCTACCTCTTGTTGTTTTAGATATTGTTTTAGCTCGCCAATATTAATGATGCTTTTATGGAATACGCTGGCGGCGAGTGCGCCGTCTACATCGGAAATCTTAAAGGCATCTTTAAAGTGTTGCATTTCACCAGCACCACCTGAGGCGATTAAGGGCACTTTACAAATTTCGCGTACGCGGCTCAGTTGCTCTAGGTCGTAACCTTGGCGAACTCCGTCTTGGTTCATCACGTTAAGTACAATTTCACCAGCGCCACGCGCTTGTACTTCTTTTACCCAGTCAAAGGTGTTCCAAGTGGTGGTTACGGTGCGTTTTTCATCACCGGTAAACTGCTTCACTTGGTATTGCTTAGTTTCGTCGCAGTAGTAAGAGTCGATGCCAACTACAATACACTGCACCCCAAATTTATCGGCCAAGCGAGTGATTAAACTAGGGTCGGCGAGGGCAGGCGAATTAATCGAGATTTTATCGGCACCATTTTGCAAGGTGCGGTTGGCGTCTTCAATGGTTTTAATCCCGCCAGCTACACAGAAGGGAATGTCGATAACTTCAGCCACACGGCTCACCCAGCTTTTGTCTACCACTCGCGCATCAGAGCTGGCGGTAATGTCGTAGAACACCAACTCGTCGGCGCCTTCTTCAGCGTAGCGTTTGGCTAGTGGCACGATGTCGCCAATGATTTCGTGGTTACGAAACTTCACCCCTTTTACCACCAAGCCGTCTTTAACGTCTAAGCAGGGAATAATTCGTTTAGCTAGCATTGCTGCCTCCTTGCTGCCAACAAGCGATGGCCTGTTCTAC
>NZ_JBNKPP010000314.1:0-1854 GCF_050295395.1 Agarivorans sp. | reverse complement strand
CGCTATCAATCCGTATCTTTTTGTATCTTAACGCACCAAACGAGTGCAAAGTTATTAATTTGTGATCATTTAACGCGCATCTTACTTAAAAAAGTATTATCCTTCGCTCAATCTTTTATGACCACGACTCAAAAATGAAATTCCCCGTTGTACCTGTGTTTGTGTTAATCCTCTTTACATGCTTTGCCAGCGCCATTTGGTTTATCTCTTCGGGAGAGAAAGACACGCGCCCCGAAACCTGGTCATCCTTTATTTATACCCATGGTTATGATTCTGGGAAGTATAAGAAAATGGATAATTTCGACAGCTACGAAGCCTGTCGAGACTATGCCAAGGAGCAATCTTCCTTTTACGATAATGTGCCTTGGGAGTGTGGTCTAAAGTGCGGCTTCGATTCCCGTAAACAGGGTTTTCAATGCCAAGAGATGCGAAACGAGCAGTAAGATAGCGGTTCAGCCAAGGTTCAAGATCCCTCCAGTATGCTTAATTTCTCAGCAATACCTTTGGTTTTGTTTGTCATGGATGCACGATGAAAGCCAAACGACGATTTAAAGACTAACCGATTATCGGTAATTTAAATTTGGAGTGATCTATGAAACTAACAACCGCAAAGCTACAACAACCTATGATGGCAAAGCTTGCCTTACTGACACTGCTCACCCTAGGCACACTCATCAGTTTACCTAGCCATGCCACCACCCTCAGCGCTGCGCAGCAGCAAGTGGTGAAATCGCACTTTGATAAACTGGCTCAGTCACAACAGCAGGCAGAAGAGCGCATGACTGAACAGCTCGACCAAGACTTTAGCCGCGAATTAGCGGAGCAAGAGCATCAACTGATGCGCCAGACTTGCCCTCGCTACGGCATGACCTTCGATATCAGCAGCAATGCCTGCTTACGCTCGTAAGCCAAATTAAAACGGAAAACGCGCGCTAAGCTCAGGATATTGCTGCTTTAAATCTTTGGGCTTAGTGCTAAATTTTTTACCCGCAGGTGTCGCCTTACCCGAAGGCATAAAAGGCAACTCCTTACCCGTTCTGTCTTCAAATAGTTGACCCGCGATCAAGTCGTAATCTTCGATAAAAGGATAGGCGTAGCCGTCTTTCTCGGGCCATGCTGGTAACTGCGCCAAAGTGTCAGGATTGGCAATCACCGCCTCATAACGGGCCTGCCCAAGTGAGATCAGAAACGCGCGAAATTCGGCAAAAGCATAATCGGAATCACAGCCCGTGATGATATAAGCCGCTCCCCATACCGACCATAAGTAGCTTCGACGCATCTGTTGGCCAAACAATTTATCGAAGGCTTTTAACTCGTCGTCACTCAGCTCTGCCAACTTTTGCTTTAATGCCTGCGCTAAAGACTCCTGGGATTGCGCTGGCTCACTGCGGGTCACTAAGTCCCAAAATTCTACTTCTGTCATCACTTAACCTAATATTGAATGCCCAAGCAAAGGCGTATTCTACATGATAATACGGTTATGCTGGACTCAGTTCGGGGCTTTTCCTACACTTGCTCCACTTAAAATAACCAATAAACCCAAGTCAATGCCTAAACGCCTTATTCTACTGATTGCCCTCTACACACTCTTTGCCGTAGTCGCGCTACTGCGTGCCGTTAGTACTGGTTCGTTTGATCTCTTTAGCTTAGGCGTTTTGCCAGTTTTGTTTGGCATACTCACTCAGGCGCCTTGGTCTAGCTTAGTGCTGAAAATTTATATTGGATTACAAACCTTAGGCCTGTCTGCACTGGGGATTACAGCGATTATCGCCTATCAAATTACCCCGCAAGACGTAAAAGTGGTGGTTGAAGGCCACAACATCCCTATGTTGCCCTTAGTCTTAAGCATCATCG
>NZ_JBNKPP010000313.1:0-21510 GCF_050295395.1 Agarivorans sp. | reverse complement strand
TTGCGTTGGGAGCAGCAATGCTCCCTCTCGTTAAACGGAGAGTGCTGATATGACCAATAAACAGCAGCAAACGCGATGGCAAAGACTATGGGCATGGTTAAAGAAACCATTATTCATCGGTATTCCCATTGGCGTAGTGGTATTAATATTAGGTTTGGCCGCCGTACAAGGAAGCTTAGTCTTATCCAGTACCAATAGCTTTTGCTTCAGCTGCCATCTAAAAATGGACACCATCGTCCAAGAGTACCAAGCATCGAGCCATTATGGTGACGGTAGCAACATAGCAGCAAGCTGTGCAGACTGCCATGTACCTCACCCCTATTTCGAAATGTTACAAGTAAAAATCGCTGCCACTGCAGATATCTATCACATGATGGTGGGCACCATTAACAAACAAAACTTCGAAGAACACCGCCCCGCCCTAGCCGAAAAAGTATGGCGCGATATGCAGGCCAATGATTCCGCAAACTGCCGGCATTGCCATCAGGGCGATAACTTCGACTTATCTAAACAGCCACAACGAGCCCGTTTAAATCACCAACAAATCGAACAACGCGGCGAGACCTGTATCGATTGCCACCAAGCCTTAACCCACAAACGCATTGTTATAAATTAAGTCCTTATAACTTAAAACGCTGAGTCTTCTTAGTTATCACTTCGAAGACTTTTGGCTTTTTAGTTTTACTCATCCGACCAGATGTGTTAAAAAAATGTAAAACAACTGTTGAGTAAAACCATGAATCACTATTTCCGATTAATCTTTATGTTTATTCGTCATTGGTTTCGCTGCCAAACGGCTTATGCTCCAACCGGCGACTTCATGATAAAGCTAACCGCCCTACCTTTTGATTGTGATGCCAATATGCACCTCACTAATTCCCGCTATTTTAGCTTTGGCGATCTAGGGCGTATCGACATGCTGCTAAAAACTAAGCTAGCAGGGCTCACCCTAAAAAAAGGTTGGCTAGGAGTGGTTAATGCGCAAACCGTTAGCTACATAAGGGCGATTAAACCGCTTAGTAGAATTGAATTGCACAGCAAATTGCTCGGTTGGGACGAAAAATACTGGTACTTTGAGCATCGCTTTGTGGCTAACAATACTCTTTATGCCAGTATTTTAGTCCGTGGAGTATTTATTAAAGGCAAGCAAGTCATTCCAATGCAAGAGCTGTTGGCTCTGATAGGCCACCATCAAGCCTCACCGGAACTGCCACGAAGAGTCAGCCATTGGAAAGAACTACTTTCCATTAAGAAGCAAGAATCCCCTTTCTAACTTAACTTTGCCAATCTAGAAACTAAGTTCCAGCTATCTGCCATACTAAAAACAAAGTCGTTTTAGGAAAAACGCTATTGATTAAGATATGGCAACTCGCTGGCTTAGCCTGGCTACTTATAGGGGCGATAAGCAGCACTCAAGCAAAAGACATCACCTTAGCCACTAGTAAGTCCATTCCACCTTATATCATCGAACAAAATCAATCGGGTATACAACTCGATATTATTCGGCAAGCCTTTGATAAAATGGGGCATAAAGTCACTACGCTTATTTTCACCTCTAACCTCAGAGCCGAGCGAATGCTCAACAAAAGCGCCGTAGATGCGATTGTCAATGCACCCAATAATACCGTTGATAATTACCTATCAGACCCCGTTATTTATTACCAGAACGTTGCCATCAGTTTAACGAAGCGACAAGTTAAGCTAGACAGCGTTGCAGACTTAGCTAACTACCGCTTTATGGCATTTCAAAATGCTAAAAAATACCTAGGAGCCGCTTTCAACGAGGCCGCGGAGCAAGCTAAAGCCTATACAGAGGTCGCCAATCAACAAGCGCAAATTGAACGTTTATATCGAGCTCAAGTCGAAGTCATTGTGATGGACAAGCAGATATACCTATACTTAAGCCAGCAGTTGGCCGCCAATGATGCAAAACAAGCCGTCACCTTTCACCCTATTTTTAAACCTTCACCCAGGTTATTAGGTTTCCATGATAAGCATCTGCGTGACCAATTTAACCAAGGCCTAAAAATGCTGAAGCGCGAGCACGGTATCTTCAAATAGGCCTAACTTCGACTGGATAAACCAGTCATTTCACCATTTTGAGAGTACAATCAATAGAAAGCTAATATTTTTAATCGTAAATAAAATAATCCCAAGTCTTTCTTGTGATATAAACTTGTAAAAAAATAATGACAAAACTATAAATTTACTAATAACTTTCTTATTATTTAGTCAATTAAAGGTGGCCAATGACACAAATTATTTTTTTTGACTGCTTAATATTTGATTTAAAACAAATCTGTCACAACTTATGGTTACATTCCGTTTGAAAACGTTATCATAGCTATTCTACTACGCATGAGGAAACAGATAAGATGTCCGAGAACCGCTATTCCCACACCTCTAGTAACCGCCTTGTAAGACGTACCGTTGCTTTAGTATTGGCTGGAGGGAAAGGTACCCGCTTAAAAGATCTTACCAGTAAAGTCGCTAAGCCCGCAGTCTCTTTTGGCGGGAAGTATCGAATCATAGATTTCACCTTATCAAATTGCATTAACTCCGGTGTACGTAATATTGGGGTACTAACTCAGTATATGGCGCATGACCTTATCATGCATCTGCAGTCGGGCTGGCAAATTCTAAACCCAGCACTTAATGAAAGAGTATCGATTATTCCGGCGCAACAACGTACGGGAGAAAACTGGTATCGAGGAACCGCTGACGCGGTATACCAAAATCTCGATATTATCGATCATGACCATTACGACCGGGTTCTCATCCTTGGTGGTGATCACATCTACAAGATGGATTATTCTAGGATGATCAACTTCCATGCTGAGAATGACGCCGATGTAACCGTGGCTTGTATACGCAAACCACTTTCTCAAGCCCGCTCTTTTGGCGTGATGGGCTTAGATTCTGAAGGCCGAATTACCGACTTTGAAGAGAAACCGCTTCACCCAAAATCCGATCCCAGCGATCCTGACTTAGCCCTAGTCTCTATGGGGATTTATATATTCAACATCGATGTGCTAGACGAAGAGCTACGTGACGGTTTGTTAAAACCCGGCTACTCTCACGATTTTGGTCATAATGTTATTCCAAACATGATTAAAAATCGCAAAGTATTTGGTTATGTTTTCGCCGATAAAGGCCATCCTGGACGCACCGCCTACTGGCGAGACGTAGGTGACATCGATGAGTATTTTGCAGCCAATATGGACTTGGTTAACCCTAATCCAGAATTTGATCTTTACGATAGGGAATGGCCAATCATTACCGACCAAAAACAACGTCCTGGCGCCAAGTTTGTATTTAATGATGAGTTGCGACGCGGTTACGCCACCGACTCTTTAGTGTGCGCGGGGGTCATTGTTAGCGGGGCTAAAGTTCATCGTTCTTTATTGTCCTTAGATGTACGAATTGAAGAACATTCAGAATTGGAAGAAGTGATTGCTTTAAACAATGCCAGTGTTGGTAGAAACTGTAAAATTCGCAAGGCAATTATCGCCGAAGGTTGTGTCGTTCCCGATAATACTGTGATTGGTTATGACGAAGTAGAGGACCGCAAGCGTTTCACTGTTTCTCCAGCGGGAGTCACCTTGGTCTCTTGTGAAATGCTTTAAGCAACTAAGATCTTGGCGGGCAAATCTACATTTGCCTGCCTATTCTTCCACCAGCAAGGTATCATCTTCCACTTTGCAATCTACCAGTAATACAAGATCTTTACTAAGATAGGTGCTAAAGGTCTTACACATTTCCTGACTGCTAGAATCTCGATAGATTTTGGACAAAATCAACTGTTGCGGTTTCACCGTATCCATAGCCACCAAGGCGTGAAAATAGGGACGAAAGCTCCAGTTAAAACCAATATATTGTTCATCCTCTTCAATCCCGCTGTTGGTCACTTCAAAGTTTGGCGAGACCTGAGTACCGTCCACACGACACAAAAAATAACGTAGGATCCCGGCGTTGGCTAACTGTCTTTCCAAACTTAAGGCGTTGCCTCCATGTTGCAGTTGATGTTTTAAAGCCAATACACTGGATTTAACCGCAACGTTATGTTTTATGGTGGCGGAAGTTCGACTACTCTTACGTTTTAGGTAACTGCCAAGCAAGGTTTTCACCTTAGCCTGACTCATTTGCGCCACCAAAAAGTCTGGCTGAGCCTGATAAAACAACCAGCCTTGCATATATCTAGCACCGCACTCCACCCCAAAATGAAATTCTTGCTCGGTTTCCACACCTTCGCAGATCAACTCACATCCAGCACGTTGTACTAGCTCAGATATTGATAATACGACGTCAGCCGATAAGCCACCTTTGGTCGCCTCCTTAAACAAACGCATATCCAATTTAATAATGTCTGGCTCTAAGGCAATAATTCGGTCAATTTGCGAAGCCCCTGCTCCAAAGTCATCAATCGCCACCCTTAATCCAGCTCGGTGGTACTCTTTGACTACTCGTTGCAAATTATCAATATTGCCGCTAGCTTCGGTGATTTCAATGATCACCCGACTAGGATCAATGCCAATCTGCTGAATCATTTCAATGGTAGGGCTACAAAGATCGCGACCTAGCATATCCACCCAGTCAGGCACGATATTCAAGGTTAAAAAGCCTTCTCGCTGACTTTGCGCAAAGTGTTGTAAAGCTTGTTTACGCACCGAACGGTCAACCTCACGTCGATCGCTCAAACTATAGTGAATATCGCTGAACAGCTCACCGGCACTACTTACCCGTTGCTTATGATTGAGGGTTCTCGCTAGGGTTTCGTAACCCGCAATCTCACCACTCGGTAAATATATAATCGGCTGATAATGAGGAAAATATTGTAAAGGGTTAAGCTGGTTTTGTTTGGTTGCGAGCAAAGCTTGATCCAGCCTAACCACTTTCGAGTAGTGATTATCAAACGCCATAATGTTATATGCCTTAGAATTTACAACTTATTTCTAGATGTAAAATAAGCATAAAATATACCAATTCTAAAAAACTTGGCTAACTTTTATCATTCTCTTCAACTCCGGAACACAAGAACCGCAGTTGGTTCCCGCCTTACAGTAACTACCAACTTGTTCTGCACTGCTGCAATCGTGCTGGTCAATAACATCACGAATAGTTTGCTCTCTCACCTGATGGCACGAACATACTATTCTTCCGAGATCGGCAGCAGGACTGGTGCCAGCCAATACGCCACGACGAATATTATCAGACATCGGCTGTTGCAATAGTGACTCCAGCCAAGCTGACGAGTTAATCTCGCCCTTCGCTGTCACCATGTAGCTAGCAAATAGCTCTCCAGCCACCACCAAGGCCGAGCGATACTGCTGCTTGATAGGATCGGCAAAATCAATACTCTGCCATTGACCCTGTTGTAACAAAAAAGCCTTTAGTGCCGCGGCTAAAGCTTGAGGACTTTGGTTGTCAGCCAAACGATAGACAAAGCCTTCGTCCAGCTTCTGCTTAACCCAATATTTAGCCGGTAAGGCCTGACATTGCGATAAAGACAAAGCGCTTGCGCTAAGTAATACCGCTTCGCTGGCATATTCCCAGGGCCGCAAATTAACGGCGGTATATTTAGACTCAGGTTGGCCTGAAATAGGATCAACTATGTTATTCACCAGTTGGCTAACCACGCCATCGCTGGAAAACTGCTTACTCCAGTGGATTGGCATGAATAAGTGTCCGCGCTTTTGGCCACTGTCTAGCTTAAGCCTAACTCTCAGTTCGCCTTGTTGGCTGTTGACGACCACCAGCTCACCATCAGATAAACCATAACTAGCGGCATCCGCTGGGTTAATCTCTAACATTGGTTCACTAATATGACTGCTTAACTTGGCCGCCAAACCAGTACGCGTCATGGTATGCCAGTGATCGCGCACTCGCCCGGTATTCAGTAGCAAGGGATAATCGCTGCTACAGCTAGAAGCGCTGGCTTGGTAATTCACCGCGATCAACTGAGCCTTACCGGAGGCTGTGCAGAACTGCCCATCACTAAACAGGCTTCGCGTACCTTGAGCCTGTCCGTTTACTGGCCAGCGCTGAGGCAACAGAGCATCGTAACTGGCTTTCGATAGCCCACTAAGAGCGCTAATATCAAACTTACGCTGCTTGGCGTCGGCGAGCAAACCCGATAAAGCAGCATGCTCGCTAAAAATATCTGCCGAAGACTGATAAGCAAAAGCCTCTGCAAAACCCATCTTTCTAGCCACTTGGCTAAGTAAATACCAATCTGGCTTAGTATCTCCCTGCGGAGCGATAAAGGCCCGTTGTCGAGACAGCATCCGTTCCGAATTAGTGACCATACCATCACGCTCCCCCCAACCTGCAGCGGGCAGCAGTACATCGGCGTAACGAGTGGTATCGGTTTGGGCAATACAGTCAGAAACCACCACCAAGGGGCAAGCTAATAAGGCTTCTCTCACCTTAGCAGACTCAGGCAAGCTCACCGCAGGATTAGTTCCCATGATCCAAATAGCCTTGATCTCACCACTGGCAACTTTAGCGAACATATCAACGGCCTTAACCCCAGGGCGACGTGCCAAATTAGGGCTATTCCAAAACCCTTGTAAAGCGGCTAGGTGCTGGTCTTGAAAATCTAAATGGCCCGCTAATAAATTAGCTAAGGCTCCCACTTCTCGCCCCCCCATCGCATTTGGTTGACCGGTAATCGAAAACGCGGTAGCGCCTAGTTTTCCGATTTTGCCTGTGGCTAAGTGACAATTAATAATGGCATTAACTTTGTCTACACCTTGAGCGCTTTGGTTTACGCCTTGGCTAAATACGCTGACACAACGCTCTGTATCGGCAAACATCTGATAAAAACGCAACAAGGCTTCAGGCTCAATCCCACACTGTTCTGCCAGCTGGCTTAACTGAGCGGCGTCTTGTTTGGCCGCAGCCAAGGCAGACTCAAAGCCTTCGGTATGTTGTTTTAAATACCGCTGGTCTAGCTTTCCATGCTCACTCAAATAAGCGAATAAACCATTAAACAAGGCCACATCAGTGCCACCATTCACCGCTAAATGTAAATCAGCAATATCACAGCTATCGGTACGTCGTGGGTCAATCACCACTACTTTGAGTTTTGGGTTAGCCAGTTTGGCGCGCTTTAAACGTTGATACACTATCGGGTGGCACCACGCCAAATTAGAGCCTACCAAGGTCACTAATTCAGCATGCTCTAAATCCTCGTAACTCCCCGGCACTACGTCTTCACCAAAAGCGCGTTTGTGCCCAGCCACCGCCGAAGACATACACAAGCGTGAGTTTGAATCGATATTGGCGCTGCCCAAAAAGCCTTTAATCAACTTATTGGCGACATAATAATCTTCGGTGAGTAATTGCCCAGAAACATAAAACGCCACCGAATCGGGGCCATGCTCAGCCAAGGTTTGGCTTAAGCGTGAAGCCACATAACTCAAGGCCTTATCTAAAGGTTCTTGGTGGCCTTTAACCAGCGCATAACGTAAACGCCCCTCATTGCTTAAGGTGTCGCCTAACGCAGCCCCTTTTGAGCACAACAAACCGAGGTTGGCGGGATGACTGCTGTCGCCTCTCACTTCGACCTTGGCATTGCCATTAAGCTTAGCTTCAACTCCACAGCCAGTCCCGCAATAAGGGCAGGTGGTTTTAATCCATTGTTGTTGAGACACGTCGTATACTCCTCGGCATTATCATTAACGAGTCGCTATTTCGCTCGCCTTATAGAGGAGTACTTTGCAAGAGCTAAACCAAGAAAAAAGCTTAAAAAACCTATTCCTAAAGGAGTAGAAATTGACGGATTTTTATCAAAATTTGGTGGGTTTTCTAGACCGAGACAATAATCACGCCCAATTATAGTGCACGGCAGCCCAAATTTGGGCTTATCTGGTGACGCCACAATTTCACTTCACACTGCCCACTTCAAGCTGAGTGCTAACTTATCACTCGCCAGCTAGCCCCCAACAAACCGGCAACTGAAAAGCCTACATTCCTGCAGGATTTATAATGGCTAGCGCCAGCTATACTTCTTCACCGGAGCTAGCCGGCTCTTAAGGCCAGCAAGGCCTTAATATCGCTGAGATCGGGATAGGCTCGAAACTCAGTCTGTTTCTCTGAAATGGCCAAGATTGACATTCTATCGGCCAGCTCATTACCTTCCAAACCAACATGTCCATTTACATGTAAGATGGGTAAACGTGCCTTCAACAGTTGGTAGCGGGCATACATTTGTTGAATCAAAGCCAAGTTTTTAATCTCTCCACTGGGCTTCTTCCAGCCTTTTTTCTGCCAACCATCCGCCCACTGGGTCAAACACTGAATGGCATATTGCGAGTCGCATAAAATCACCACCCGCAAACCCTTATCCAATTCCTGCTGCGCCAGAATCAGGGCCTGATTAAGCGCATTGAGTTCGGCGCTATTATTGGTTCCTCGCGGATGATACAAGCCATACCATAGGCCGGCTAAGCGCTCATTTCGATATAAGGCTAAGCCGGAACCAGCCTCTCCAGGATTAGGCTCACAACCACCGTCGGTGTAGATCTTGACCTCGGCCGCCAATTTGGCAATTTCGTCGGCTTGATAGGTTTTCAAGCCTGCCGCCCTTGGCCGTTTAGCTGCTGGCGCCGCTTTTGGTCTACTGCTCGCCTTAGCGCCAAAAGCCACCTCCGCTTCGGCTAAACTAGCAAAAGACTTATAGCGAGCACCGGCAAACTTATCCACCTGACGTTTGCAGCTAGGCCAATCTTGATAAATTCCCGTTTCTCGCCCTTGCCACACAACATAGTATTTCTTTGCCATTTTCAGTCTCTGTTCATTCAAAGCCTCAATATAACTAAGCGTCCTGATAAACAAAACCCAAACCACAAAAATGAAATACTTTTATCGCTGAATCAATAAATTATAAATATCAACCTACAAAAAATAGGGATACGCCGTTACAATTATAATTCTACCCCTGAAGTTCATCAGTCGCGATTTAATGGAAGTAGCGCTTAGTGTTTAAAGGCTTACAACAAAAAGCAAACTTGATGTTTGCACTCTCATCGATGCTGTTTTTTGTTTTGGCTGCATTGTCGATTCAGTTGCTCAGTCAGTATTTTGTGGCTAACGAAGTCCAAAAAGTAGAGGCCGAATTAAGTAGAAACCTCGCCATTACCCGCGCTAACCTGGAAGCGATTATTTTTCAAGATACCTATCTCGCCGACAGCCTAGCGACAGTGGTAACTCTCGACCAAGATTTAGCCTCCAGTCATTGGAAAACCATCGCCAAAAAATTACTCGACAAAGCACAATTTGTGCGCAGTATCGGCATTGCGCCCAACAATATTATTAGTAAAGTTTATCCCTTAGAAGGCAACGAAGGGGCTATAGGCTTAGACTTTAGAACCCAACCCAAACAGCTAGTCGGTGTTAACAAGGCTCGTGAGTTAATGGATGTTTATATCGATGGGCCAGTCAACTTAGTGCAAGGAGGGCTAGGCCTGATTGCTCGCTACCCCATTTTTTCAGACGCGCCTAAAAACCAGCAGTACTGGGGTAGCGTTAGCGTGGTAATGGACTACAACAACATGCTCAAAGGCAGTGGCCTAGAAGGCTTAAGCGGTTTAGATGTAGCCTTACGTAAACAACACAATAACCAAGCGGGCGAGGTGTTTTACGGCTCGGCGGCAGTTTTCACTAAGCCGGATTTGGAGCACACCATTCGTCTTCCCTCTGGCACTTGGTTATTGGCGGCCAAGTTCGATACTGCAGAACTCAATCACATCCAAAACACGCGACAACTCAGTTTACTGCTAGGTTTAGTCGTTACAATTGCGGTTTATTTACTGTTGGTGCTGCATTTTCTTAATTATAAACAAATTCATAAAGCCTCGTTGGTGGATGAGCTCACCCAACTACCGAATCGCCGCTTTGTCATGAATCAGCTCCACGAACTCACCAACAAAAATCAAAAAAAGCCCGGTTTTGCACTACTAAATATCGACCTCAACGGCTTTAAGAAGGTAAATGATCAAATTGGCCATGATGCGGGCGACGAGTTACTTAAACTCGTTTCCAATCAACTGTTAGCCAGTGTACGTCAATCAGATACGGTGGCACGTTTTGGCGGTGATGAATTTGTCGTGCTGCTAAGAGACGTCCACAACAGCGAAAGCGCTAAACACATCATTGGCAAAATAAAACAACAAGTAGAATCACAAGTGCTCAACTGGCAGGGACAATCGATTGTCGCGTCTTTAAGCATTGGTTTCGCCCTGTATCCTGAGCAAGTCGACAGTATTGAACAATTGCTCTCTTATGCTGATAAAAACATGTACCAACAAAAAATCCAGCATAAAGCCCAGCAAACAACACATTAAAGGCTGCATAAAGCAGCCTTAGCTCTTCTAACTATAACAGCGGCTCAAGAGTGCTCTACTTGTAAACGCTGGTAGAGCGCATCCTTTAACTCGGCCCGTTGAAGTTTTAATTGCACCATAGCCTCATCTTCAATCGGCCCTCCCTGTAACTCTAATACGCGTATTTCTTTGTCTAAGGCATTATAACGCTTGGTTTCCTTAGCAAATTCCGGGTCATTACTGACTAAACTTTTAATTGTATCTAGATAATCTGGAAACTCATTAGCCAAAGAATGGTCTTCACCTAACATAAAAACTCCTTGCTGGTTGGTTAGATATTGTCATTGCATCAATGACCCCTCTCTTAAACCCTAGCAAAGACCTAGATGACTTGCCGCTATTCGATATTTAAATTATTTGTTATTGCCAAACCAAAATATACGAAATATCATATATGCGTTTTTTCACATATTAGTGGCAACCATGTTTTCTATCTTATTTCTGTGTACTGCCAATGCGGCTCGCTCACAATTGGCAGAAGCTTTGGTTAATCAATATTATGGGCAGCACTTCACCGCCTACAGCGCAGGCACCCAAGCCAAAGCCATCGACCCCAGAACGCTACAAACGCTGAGCGAGCAGGGACTATCTTGCCAAGGTCTACACAGCAAAAGTATTCAACAACTTGAGCAAACGCTGCAGCAAACAGAGGCTAGCAAAGTCAATTTTGATTTCGTGATTACCCTGTGTGATACAGCCAAACAAGAATGCGCCTCGTTACCCACCGGTGCAGCCATTTTGCATTGGAATTTGGCCGATCCAGCTGCCCAGCCAGGCATGGACTTATTCACTAAAACATTTGCCGACTTAAAACAACGCCTAGCCGAGTTTGTTAAGTACAACCGGCCCAGCGGTTCAGCGCTCAACATTGCCCCCATCGACGTGTTTAAGCAGTTTAGCGACAATACTCGCTTGCAAATCTTGCTACTGATCGAAGATGAGCAGCGCCTCAGCGTGAATCAACTCAGCCATGCCTTGGCCGAAAGCCAACCGAAAATATCGCGACACTTAGCCTTGTTGCGTGAATGCCAATTACTATCGACCACTCGTCAGGCTCAACAGGTGTTTTATCACCTCAACCCTGAATTGCCCGACTGGGTAGCTCAAACGCTCTCAACCACACGTTTAGCCAACCCCGGATACATTAATCAGCCGCTTGCGCGAATACGACAGCAGGCGGCTTCTAAATCAATTAGCCATTAGAAATTAAGGTTCATTATGTCTTCACATCCTATTTATGCCGTTGATGTTAGCGCTAATGCGCAGCTACTACTAACTCCTTGCCCTGGCACCCAAGACGCCGATCTGTATAGCTCCTTACAAGAGCTGTGTCATAAAAATAGCCCTGCGCTAATCACCTTAATGACCAGTGAAGAACTGGCAGAAAACCAACTGAGTGAGTTAGCCAAGCATGCCGTAACCTACGATATGCAGTGGTTCCATCTGCCTATCGAAGATGACAGCGTGCCAGATGAAGCTTGGGAAGAACGTTTCCAAAGTGTATTACCTCGCTTCTTACAACTACTGAACAACGGTATGAACTTAACCATTCACTGCAAAGGCGGCAGCGGACGCACCGGGCTGCTAGCGGCACGCATCATGTTGGCGCTTGGTATTGAACTGGATGAGGCTATCAGCAAAATTAAGGCCGTTCGCCCCAATGCCTTCTCACAAGCGGTACAACAACAATATATTCAGCAGTTTGCTAAATAGGAAACACCAACATGACAATTAAAGTAGGTATTAATGGTTTTGGCCGAATTGGCCGTTTAGCCTTACGTGCGGCTTACAATTGGCCTGACTTAGAGTTTGTAATGATCAACGATGTGGCCGGAGACGCTAAAACCCTCGCCCACTTACTGGAGTTTGATTCGGTACAAGGACGATGGCAGCACCAAGTTCAACATGACGCTAATGGCCTGATCATCAATCAACAACACATTCCCTGCTTTCAACAAGGCGACTTAAGCCAGCTAGACTGGTCGGGCTGTGATGTAGTACTAGAAGCCACCGGCGTACACCGCAGCAAAGACTTGCTTAGCCCCTACTTAGCCCAAGGCGTTAAACGAGTGGTGGTTTCCGCCCCGGTTAAAGATCCCGATATTGCCAATATCGTGGTGGGCGTCAATCAGCATATCTTTGAGCCAAGTCGCCATGCCATTGTTACCGCCGCCTCATGCACCACCAATTGCCTAGCGCCGGTAATTAAGGTGATTCAACAACATTTTGGTATTGAGTCGGGCTGCATGACCACCATTCACGACCTCACCAATACTCAAACCATCCTCGATGCACCGCATCAGGATTTACGTCGAGCTCGCGCCTGTGGCATGTCGTTAATTCCCACCACCACTGGCAGCGCCAAAGCCATTTGTGAGATTTTCCCCGAGTTGACCGGCAAACTAAATGGTCATGCGGTACGTGTTCCCTTGGCCAATGCTTCTCTCACCGACATGGTATTTAGCTTAGAGCGCGATACCACTGCCGAAGAAGTGAATCAACTATTGAAGCAAGCCAGCGAGAACGAACTCAAAGGCATTCTTGGTTATGAAGAAAAACCACTGGTATCCATCGATTACAAGGGCGACCAACGCTCTAGCATTATCGACGCCCTATCCACCATGATGATAGGCAAACGGATGCTTAAGTTATATGCCTGGTACGACAATGAGATGGGTTACGCCACTCGCACCAGTGAGTTGATCCGCCTAGTTGGTGCAGCGGATAAGGACTAGCTCAATCATGTTCAATACCCTCCCCACTAGCTTAAAACAATATCTTTTGGTGACCTTCAATTATTGGAATTTCACCATTACCGACGGTGCCCTGCGAATGCTAGTGGTGCTGTATTTCCATCAGCTTGGTTATAGCGCTTTCGCCATTGCCATGTTGTTTTTGTTTTATGAGTTTTTTGGGGTGGTAACCAACCTGCTGGGTGGCTGGTTAGGGGCTAGAATTGGTCTTAATCACACCATGAACATCGGCTTGGCCATGCAAATAGTGGCCTTGTTGGCCCTTGGCCTACCCAGCCAGTATTTATCTATTCCCTTGGTAATGGCCGCTCAGGCTTTATCAGGCATAGCCAAAGACTTAAATAAAATGAGCGCCAAGAGCTCTATCAAGGCGCTTGTTCAGTCCGAGCAACAACATAGCCTGTACAAGTGGGTCGCTCTATTAACCGGCTCGAAGAACGCCTTAAAAGGCTTTGGTTTCTTCCTTGGCGGTGCGCTACTCAAGCTGCTGGGCTTTCAGTTGTCGATGCTAGCCATGGCAGGCGTATTAGCCCTAGTATTAATGCTTAGTTTAAAGTTGCTTGCCAAAGACTTAGGTAAAGCAAAAAGCAAAGCCAAGTTTTCGCAGTTGTTTTCTAAAAGCCGACAAATCAACGTATTGGCAGCGGCACGGTTATTTCTATTTGCCGCTCGCGATGTGTGGTTTGTAGTGGCCCTACCGGTGTTTTTAAGTGCCCAACTACATTGGGATCACCTACAAACCGGTGGCTTTATGGCTTGCTGGGTGGTGGCTTATGGCATAGTGCAAGCCCTTGCCCCGGCCATCACTGGTGGTAAGTCTAAAGTCATTCCCGGACGCAATGCCGCCTTTGGCTGGGCTTTATTGCTGAGTATGGTTACAGCAATTCTAGCCTATTTAGTTCAACTGCAATGGCAACTCAGCTATAGCCTAATTATCGGTTTAATGCTGTTTGGTTTCGTATTTGCCATCAACTCTTCGTTACATTCCTTTTTGGTGGTGAATTATGCCAGTGAAGAGGGTGTATCAATGGATGTGGGCTTCTATTACATGGCTAATGCCATGGGGCGTTTGTTAGGCACGGTGCTTTCTGGCTGGGTTTTTCAACAAGCTGGGCTTAGCGCCTGTTTATGGGTCAGCTTCGCTATGTTGCTGGGCACTAGCTTAATTAGTTTGGCCTTGCCCCAGCAATATCAAGCTCCAAGCCAAAGGAAGCCAAGTTAGCGGAAGGTATCATCCTATAAAGACCTCGTTTAAGGTGAATAAACTTGCTGCTAGCTGTTGGCCTTTGCTAAGGTTTGTTTATGTTGGTTTTATCACTTAATACTTAAAGCAAGCTCAGACCCGCTTGCTTTTTAGTAGCATAAGGCGAAACAAGGTCAATACTAATGGTTGTAGATGAGTTATCTTTTCAACAAGTACGCGATTTTCCCGTGCAACCGTGGTCTATTGATTTAGAAAGCAACCAGTTTGAATGCCCCAAACAGCTATTAACCCTGCTTGGCTACCCCAAGCAATCACAATTGACCCTATCGCAACTGTTTGCCACTTTAGAAAAACCTCAATTACAGCTACTAAAAAAACACATCAAGCAAGTGATACAAACTGGCCAAGCGCTTAGCCAAACAGTCATTCTCAATGCCTTTCAACATCGCTATATTGCAGACATCAACATCGATTCGGCCAGCGCCAACGGTAAAATTATCAAAGGCACCATTGAGCTAAAACAATCCTTTCTCACCAAACAACAGGAGCTAGAGTTTCTTAAAAGCCTATTTGCCAAATCCGTTGAAGGGCTAATGATTGCCGATGCAAACCATAAAATTATCAAAGTTAATCAGGCGATGTGCCAAGAAACAGGCTATGCCGAACATGAGTTGCTTGGTCGCCCCGCCTCTATTTTTAAGAGTGACCGTTATACCGATAACTTTTATCAACAATTGTGGGCGCATGTTGATAAACACAAGGTTTGGTCGGGTGAACTGCTAGCCAAAAGCAAACAAGCGGAGGTCTATACCCACGAAGTCACTCTTCAACGCATCGACCTGCCTAATCAAGAACATGTTTATGTTTCTTCCAGCCACCGCCTAGACAGCTATGCCGACTTATGGGATGCCGACGATCCCAACCAGCGCACTCAAATCCATGTTCCCGATAAAAATGCTTTCACTAAGAAACTCAACGCCGATTATCAACAATTGGGAAAAGACCACACCATTGTTTGCATGGTATTCAATGTGTCGCTGGCGCAGAAACTCAGTAACATTACTTTGCAATGGCTAATCGCACAACGTTTCAACCAACTGCAACACGCTGGCCATTTAGGCATTTTAGGTAACAAGATGTTCGCCGCTTATTGGGTGGCCCCCAAACGGGTAGAAGAAGTAGAAAAAATTCTTAAACAAAGTCTGCATGCTTTAGAAAGCGATACAAAAGAACAAGACATCGTCTTGTCTGCCAGTATTAATGCTGGCGTTTCAGTACTGTATGTTGATGCCAGTAGCCCCATTCAACTGCTTAGCCATGCCACTCAATCACTCATCGCCAATAGCCACGGTGATAACTCTTCACTGCACTATTTTGATCGGCGCTTAGCCAAACGCTTTAACCGCAAGGCCAACCTTGCAACCTTGTTAAGGAAGGCTTTGGCGGCCAATCAAGTCAGCGTATATTACCAACCGATTGCGGATCTAGAACAGCTTAAAATTATTAAGTTTGAAGCGCTGTGCCGGATCCATCTGGATACCGAGATGAGCTATGGCATTCAAGAACTGATCGACATTGCGGAAGAGTATAAGTGGATAGATAAAATCGATGCCATTGTTACACAACAAGCCTTGGCAGATTTATCGCTTTTACAAAAACACTTCGATTCGCCGCAACTAGGTATGTCAATCAACCGCTCTGTAGCCAACGACAGCGTATCGCATTGTTGCTTAGAAGAAACCTTAGACATTCTAGAGAAAAGCTGTGTCGACTTAAGCCTAATCACCGTAGAGCTCACCGAGTCAGCCTATTTTGATGATTCTTACTACCATGCTAAATGGATAGACAAACTAAAAGCCCAGCAGATTTCGATTGCCCTAGACGATTTTGGTACTGGCTATTCTTCGTTTTCTTACCTGCGACAAATTCCAGTGAATACCGTTAAAATCGACCGCTCCTTTGTTTCTGGTTTAAGCGAAGATTCAAATGAATATGCGATGATCGATATGCTATGCAAACTAACCCACAAAATGGGTGGTAAAGTGGTGGCAGAGGGGGTCGAAAGCGCGCAAGAATTAAACCTATTATCAAAACTTAAAGTGGATATGTTTCAAGGCTACTTATTTGATAAACCACAGCCGCTGGGACAAATTTTGCAAAAGGACACGCTCTATTATCCTCACCTGCAAGACCATTTGCATCAGGGTGAGCCACTCTATGCCAAAACCATCATGCGTCGCAACTTTGCAAAGCTCGGCCTAGACGACAAACTAAAACGCGCTGCAGAAAAATTTGCCGCTAAGCAATACCGCTTTATATTAGTGATAGAAAATAGTCATTGTGTTGGCGTGTTATACCAAACTGATTTAAATGCGGCGATTAGCCCTTACCTTAATACCGAGGGCGAACAACAGCGCGATTTACTCACCTTAAATAAACGCGTTCATCAAGTCATGAAAAAAGACCAACTTGAAGTGCAACCAGACACCCCCTTTGAGCAACTATTTCAACAATTTGTGCAATACCCTTATACGGTCGCCGTGGTCACCGGCCCAACAGGAGTATGCTTGGGTTTAATCACTCTAGAGGATATGTTGCGCCAACAGCTTAACCAACAGAATAAGCAAAGCTAAACTAGGCTCGCCTTACGCCACCCAACTCAAGTACACTCTGCTTATCTTTCCTAACCTTAAGCGATCACATGGATTATTTAGCAATCAATAAAGCAGCTTGGGACAAACGCGCCGCACTGCACTTGGATACCGAGTTTTACGATGTTGCCGGCTTTATGGCTGGTAACAGTTCGCTAAAAAGCATCGAACGGGAGCTCATGGGTGATGTAAGCGGCAAAAAGCTATTACATTTACAATGTCATTTTGGCTTAGACAGCCTCTCTTGGGCCCGCTTAGGTGCCGAAGTGACCGCGGTAGACTTATCCAGTGAAGCGATTAAACAAGCTGAGCAACTAGCGGAAAAAACCGGTCTTCAAGCTGAGTTCATCTGCCAAGATGTCTATGGTTATGCCCAGCAAAGCCAAGCTATTCACGACTGGGTATTTGCCTCTTATGGCGCACTTTGCTGGCTGCCAGATATAGAGCGTTGGGCACAAGTGGTAGCGGCCAACCTTAAGCCCGGTGGTCAGTTATGCTTGGTTGAGTTTCACCCGGTGCATGACTTACTCAGTGGTTACGGTTACTTCCATCGCGAGCAAGCCGATCTTGACGAAGAAGGCAGCTACACCGAAGTTGAAGGGGATGAAGAAAGTCCCATGCTCACTTGGGGCCACCCCATTTCTGATGTGCTTAACGCTTTAATTAAAGTTGGCTTAAGCATTGAGCAAGTTCACGAGTATGACTACAGTCCCTACGATTGTTTTGAAGATCTTAGTCAACGCGCCGAAGGCGAGTTTGTTTATGAACACGAACACTACAACTCGCCCTTGGTTTACAGCATCGTAGCGCGAAAAAACTAAGCCCGCTTAACGTGGCAAGATAGTAGGTAAGCTGGCCAGCGGGTCGGCTTCGCTTAAAAAGCGTTGTGCAATCAAGGCAACGCTCAACAAGGCCACCAAACTAAACAACACAATTCCAGCCCAGCCCCAAGCGCTATAAAACGGCTGCATTAAGGCACCACCACTGGCTGCACCAATATAATAGGTAATGGTGTAAAGCGCTGAAGCACTCGCCTTCGCCTGAGTGGCATGTTGGTTAACCCAGGCACTGGCTTGAGCATGGCTAAAAAAGAAGCCCATGGATGAAATCACCATGGCTAACAATAACACGCCTAAGTGATCCACTAGACTCAGCAAACTGGCTAAGCTCATCACCAGTAAACCCAATATGATGCAGCGCTTACCTCCGTAACGCTGAGCAATTCGCCCGCTTGAACTAGCAGTAAAAGTGCCGCCTAAATAACTAAGAAACAACAGAGAGGTTAAGCTGGCTGGCAGCGAGTACGGCGCCTCTGCCAAAATAAAAGTTAGATAAGAAAACTGATTAATAAACACCCCAAAACCGATCCCTCCAACCAAGTAAGCGCACACTAACTGAGGATTGCGTAAGTGGCCAAGGTAGTGCCTCATACTTTGCGATAAGCGCCAAGGCTGTATCGAAGTAGCACGCTCAGTCGGCAGCAACATCAGAACCGCCCCCGCCATCACCAAGCTTAATAGTGCCACGACTACAAAGGCCATCTGCCACGAGCCCAGTAAGTCGGCACTCCAACCACCTAACAAACGCCCGCCAATCCCGCCTAAGGAGTTTGCCGCAATAAAAATGCCCACCGCCTTAACCAAGGCGCGTGCATCTAGCTGCTCTGCTAAGTAAGCAATAGCTACCGCCGGAACCCCAGCTAAACAGAAGCCTTGGATAAAGCGCAAACCAATCAAGGCATAAAACGAACTAGGATGGGCTAAACCAATCAATAAACTGAGGCTAGGCACCACGGCTATCGATAACAATAATATTTTCCGCCGCCCTAGCGCATCAGAAAGCGAAGCAAGCAGTAATAGCCCCACCGCCATGCCTAACATGGCCGCCGATAGCATGGCGCTAGCCCCCAGAGCCGATAGTTGATAATCCTGAGCAAAGATCGGCAACAAGGGTTGCACCAAGTACAGATTAAAAAATGTTACTAAAGAAGCAGCAGACACAGCGCTGGTTACTCGCCAGAAGCCTTTACTGTTTTGTTGATACGGCATAACAAACTCAAGCCAGTGGTAATAGCTTTATGCTAAGCCGCCCCTACCGATAAATAAAATATATTGTTATTATCATGGCTATAACCATTACTTATAGATAAGGCTGATCATGGAATTACGCCAACTACGTCAATTTGTTGCCGTCGTCCAGTTGGGCAGCTTCACCGCTGCGGCCAAACAGCTAGGTATTGCGCAACCGGCGATTAGCGCCACCATAAAAAAACTAGAACAACAACTGTCGATTCAATTGCTACAACGTAACGAACGAAAGGTCAGCCTAAGTGCCGAAGGAGAAGTGCTGTATCAGCATGCCACTCAACTGCTTAAGCAAGCCGAAGATACCGAACAGGCGATGCAGTCTTTAAAGGGCCTAGACAGTGGCACCGTCACCATTGGTATTCCCAGCATGATGGGCTCATATTTTTTCCCACCGCTGTTAATGGCCTTTAAAAGCCAATATCCACAACTCAATTTGTCAGTGATTGATGCCGGCACCGAGTTGGTCAGACAAAAGTTGCTTAATGGCGAATTAGATCTGGGGATCGTAGTCACTACCGATGTGCCCGCAGAATTAGTCTGCGAACCCATTTATACCGGCGAACTATTGGCTTGCTGCAGCCAAGACAATCCATTGAGCCAACAAAACAGTATTAGCCATCGAGAATTTTTAGAACATGAACTGGTGCTATTTAGAGAGGGCTACTTTCACCATAAGGTGATCGAGCAAATCAGTAGAGAACAACAAATGGTGCCGCAGGTATCATTTCAAACCAACTTAATACCGTTAATTAAATCGATAGTGGCGCGGGATTTTGGGATTAGTACCTTGCTTAGTATGGTTTTACAGCCAGGGGATGCGCTGCACTCACTGAGTTTTGATCCACCTTTTTATTTAGAGCTCGGCTTGGCATGGCGACGTGATGCTTATCTATCACGCGCCAACCAACGTTTCAGGGAATTTGTATTAGCGAATTGCCAAGACCGAAGCTAATTAAATCAGGCTGCTAATTTGTTCTTGTGCCTGTTCCATTTGCTCTTTAGCGAACTGCTCGCCCATATTTAGGGCTTCCGCATAAACCACTTCTACTTCCTTGATACCCAAGAAACCAAGTACCAATTTTAAGTAAGGGATTTGCGTATCGCTGGCGCTGTCTTTGTGAATACCGCCACGGGTGGTCACGATAATCGCTTTGGTGTTTTCAATAAGACCTACCGCACCTTGCTCTGTGTATTTGAAGGTCACCCCTGCACGGGCCACCATATCAATCCAGTTTTTAAGCTGAGTAGGAATAGAGAAATTGTACATAGGCGCAGCCATTACTAAGACATCGGCTGCTTTTAGTTCTTCAATCAAGCGGTCTGACAAAGCCACGGCTTGTTTTTGCAGTTCACTCATGTCGTCACTGCCACGCAGGGCTAACGCGATATCACCAGTTAACACTGGAAGCGGCTCTGCGGCTAAGTCACGGCTGGTGATTGTAGCACCTTGTTGTTTATAACCTTGCTCAAGCTTCTCCATTAGCGCTGACGAACTAGAGTAGCCACCTAAAATACTTGATTTAAGCATAAGAACATTTTTCATACGACATGCACCTTTAAACTGATGAACTGGTTTTAATGCAGCTAGATTAACAATGTTTAATTAGAATGAAAATCGCATAAATTCGCGATAATCTTTCTAAAAAATTGAAATGAAAACAAAGCAACACAAGCCAGTTACATCGCTATATACTTATTATGTCTAGATAATCAGGGATGACACCGTGGAACAGCAACCGAAGCAGCAAAATGCCTTACAAAAACGACTTTATGAAATTATTTTTGGCTACAATACCCCCGCCGGAAAACGCTTCGACTTATTACTGATTATTGCCATTATCTCCAGCGTTAGCGCAGTCATTCTTAATTCAGTGGGTCAGTTAGATCAGCACTATCATCAATGGTTTATCAGCATTGAGTTGGTTTTTACCATATTTTTTACCATTGAGTACTTGGCCCGCTTATATTGCTCTCCAAAGCCCAAAGAGTATGCCAAGAGCTTTTATGGTGTGGTCGATTTACTAGCGATTCTTCCCACCTATTTGGCACTGCTCTATCCTGCCGCCCAAGTGATGTTATTGTTCCGCTTACTGCGGATCTTAAGAATTTTACGGGTATTAAAACTGGTACGTTATGTTAGTGAGGCCAACGTACTGTTGCGTTCACTGCTACTGGCCCGCCGTAAAATTTTGGTTTTTCTGTTTTGTATCGTGCTACTCACCACCATTTATGGCGCCTTAATGTACGCCATAGAAGGCCCAGCCAATGGCTTTACCAGCATTCCTAAGAGTATTTATTGGGCCGTCGTCACCATTACCACCGTGGGTTACGGTGACATTTCACCCGTAACGCCCTTAGGCCAAGCATTAGCCGCACTGGTTATGGTGACAGGTTTCGCCATTATCACCGTACCCACTGGCATTGTGGGTG
>NZ_JBNKPP010000312.1:0-3807 GCF_050295395.1 Agarivorans sp. | reverse complement strand
GCTCCAACACTCAGCACCGAGCAACAACAAGCTTTTACTGGTGAAACTGTCTACCGCTATAAACAGCAAAATAACCAAGCCGCACTACAAGTCCTGACACCGATTATGATGAGTGACGACCATAACGGAGTTAATTGCTTGACTTGCCACGTCACAAGCAAAAATGGAGAAGTTGCTGCCGTCATTGACGTATCATTTTCGTTAACTCATGCCAATACCATGATTCACCGAGCACTAATCAATCAAGCCAGTTTACTCTTTGCGGTGTTCTTTGTTGGCATGTTAATGTTGGCACTGATATTTCGTGGGGCGGTAGCCAAACGTTTATCAATACTTCGCAAACAGCTTAACCAAGCGGCCGACAATGCCGATCTACGCATCGACTTTAGCGACCCCTATAACGATGAAATCAGCGCTCTTTATCGCTCACTCAACTCTCTAATCAGCGGTTTTAAATCCCGTTTAAGCCAACTCACCCAAAGCAGCAGTGATTTATACAATACCGCCGAACGAGTAAAAGATGTAGCGTCATCAACCGAACACTCGGTAACTCAATTAAAATCGGGCACCGCATCGGTAGCCACCACTATGCTGCAAATCGAAGCCTCTTCCAATGAGGTGAAGAAGAATGCCCAATTTACCACCGAGCGAACCCAAAATGCCGATAAGCAGGTGAAAGCCGGTGCAGACAAAGCCCAGCAAACGCTCAATTACATGCAAGCTCTGGTTAATATTATTGACCAAGCCAATACCAACCTTATGGAGTTAGGTGAGCGCAGTGAAAAAGTAAACGTTATGGTGGAAAGCATTTCGGCAATTGCCGAGCAAACTAACTTGTTAGCCTTAAATGCCGCCATTGAAGCGGCTCGCGCGGGTGAACAAGGCCGAGGTTTTGCCGTTGTGGCTGATGAAGTGCGCTCTTTAGCTACCCGCACCCATCAATCTACCGACGAAATTAAAGCGATTAACGAACAACTCAATCAACAAAAAGACCGCATGATTGACACCATGAAACAAGCCGGAGAGGCGGTACATCAATCATCCAGTAACATTGATGAACTTTGGTCTATTCTGCAACAAATAGCGCAACAAAGTGAGGAAATCACCGAGCTCAATTCGCAAATGGCACTGGCTTCAGAACAGCAAAATGAAGCGGTGGTGGAAGTGAATGCACATATCACCAATATTCAAAGCATTGCCGAAACCACCGCACGAGATGCCAGTGAAGACAACATCATTAGCGAACGAGTGGTGGCCTTAGCCACAGAGCTTAAAAACATGGTCAATAGCTACAAGCTCTAGCAACCGCTATAGTGGAACGGTGCTTACGCCTCAAGCTTGTTGGTACTGGCTAAGATAACGTTGATAAAATGCGTCTTTGGTCATAGGTTTAGATACAATATAACCTTGCACATAATCACATGCCGCGTTGACGACTTGCTGCCACTGCTGCTCTGTTTCCACCCCCTCCGCCACCACTTTAAGGCCTAAGTGGTGTGCCATGGTAACAATTGCTCTCACTAAAGCGACGCTGTCTTCATCTTCACTTAGAGGCTGAATAAACGAGCGGTCAATTTTCAACAGGTTAATATCCAACTGCTGTAAGTAAGCTAAAGAAGAATAGCCCACACCAAAATCATCAATCGCCACGTCCATGCCTCGGTGTTGTAAGCGCGAGAGCTGGTGTTTAATTGAGTCATCGGTAGTCATCAACACATTCTCGGTAATTTCGATAATAATGCTGTGTGCGGGGATCTCGTACAAGGCTAAGGCATGGATCCAATCGTCGATCCACTTTCCGCCGTCGTTAAACTGGGAAGGTGAAGTATTAACGCTGATTTGAATATTAGCGCAGCCCTGTTGGTACCATTGCGACACCGTTTCCACGGTTTGCAGCATAATCCATTGGCTTAACTCGCGGATTAAACCGGCTTCTTCGATCACATGAATAAATTCGCCCGGCGATACGACTCCGCGCTCGGGATGATTCCAGCGGATCAGGGCTTCGGCTTTGTGCACCGGCATAGGTTCACTATCTGAATTTAATGCAACAATCGGTTGAAAATATAACTCGAACTGCTGCTCAGCCAAGGCCACTCGCAACTCTTCCAATAAACGGCGTTTATGCTGAGCTTCTTCTTGCATATCTGCACAGAAGAACTGGTAACAATTACGCCCGCGTGCTTTAGATACATACATGGCCTGATCGGCGTGTTTCACCAACTCATCTACGGTTTGCCCGTTAGCGGGGTAAAACGCCATACCAATACTACCACTCACATATGCGGTCTCTTGTTTAATAGTGAAACGTTTAGTGAGCGCCTGTAATACCGTATCGGCAATGGTGGCTAAGCGCTGTTGTTCACTCACCCCTTCGATAACAATAGTGAACTCATCACCGCCCAAGCGAGCCACAACGTCTTGATCACGCACACAACGGGTGATTCGCTGCCCCGCCTGATTTAACAAAATATCGCCGTAGTCATGTCCTAGCGTATCGTTAACTTCTTTAAAACCGTCGAGGTCAATAAATATCAAACCAAAATGATTGCCACTGGCCACCAAACCTTGCAGCTTTTCATAAAAAAAGTGGCGATTAGGCAAACCGGTTAAACCATCGGTATAAGCATATTGCAGCAGTTTCTTGTTAGCCGCTTCCAGTTCCTGAGTTCGCAAGCTGACCTGCTTCTCAAGCATGCTATCGCGCTGTTCAATAGTTTCGAGCATGCCATTGAAATAACCTGTTAAATTAGCCACTTCATCATCGCTAGACTGCTGTGCGCGCAAACTATAATCATTGGTGCGACTGACTCGCTCCGCCACCTTAGACAAATGCATTAGCGGCCGCAAGAAGCCCTGTTTTAAAAACAACGATAGAAACAAACTCAGGCCGAAGGTGAGTAACAGCAATACCGCCAAAAACTGCACATAAAAACCCACTCGCTTATCAATGTAGCTATCGTTGGCCCATATCGTAAGATCGCCGTAAACCTGCTCATCCATAACCAAAAGACTAGACACTTCAATCAAACTATCGGGCCCTTGCTGCAACTGTTCTTGATAAAGTTCGCTGGTTACATTCACTAACTGCTGCTGGGTGTTCGCAATGCTAGCTCTTAATACATCCTCCCTCGATAACAACGACGACAGCATCTCTTGCATGGTGTCTTGGTCATTAAATAACAGCGCCGCGGTTAAGTTAGGCGCCAGTGTATCGGCTATATTTTGCAGCGCGCGCGTTTGCTCGCGTTTAGCACTAACAAACTCATAAGCGCTTAATACGCCAGTGACCACTGCAGTTGAAAAAATCGCCATGCTCATCAAAATAAACAGCAGTTTTTTACTCAAGGTATTCATACCGAAAAAGGAACTCATGGCTGTTCCTCTTTAACTATTCGACTCAATCTAAGTACCTTAGAACTCATCACAATATTGGCCTTGTTTAACGCATCAGGAGAAATGGCAAACCGCACTTTTCCTCCAAGCAAAAAGAAACGAATGTGCCCACCTTGGTGGATGAACTCTTCATCCTCACCTACCAACATAGTATTTGTTAGTAAGGACTTATCCACGTTTAGCCACTGTTGATAAAAGCCAGATGAAATAAACAATAAATTACACTGATTAATTTCTAGCGAGTTCAAGTCCACTAAACTCACTCGAATAGGAAGGTTATGTACCGTATGCTCGTGCAATACCCAAGCGGCCTTATCCACAAACTCCATGTCAGGACTGCATAACTTAAAATACCCTAGCGGAGTGGCTGGCGCCAACCATTCACTATAACGCGCAAAGTTAAACAAGAAA
>NZ_JBNKPP010000311.1:0-9792 GCF_050295395.1 Agarivorans sp. | reverse complement strand
AACTGTTGCTCACTGCTATTACCTTGGCGGCGGGCTTTAAAGGGGGCGAAGTCACGCCACTGTTTTTCATTGGTGCTACCTTGGGTAACTTCCTCGCTTGGGCCATGGGCGCGCCGGTAGATTTATTTGCCGCCTTAGGTTTTATTGCGGTGTTTGCGGCGGCCACCAATACGCCTTTAGCATGTACTATTATGGGAGTAGAGCTATTTGGCTCTGAGCACTTATTGTATTTTGCGGTGGCCTGTTTTGTGGCGTATTTTTTCAGTGGCCATACCGGTATTTATTCTTCACAGCGCATTGCAGTGCCGAAATCGGCGAACTTGGCCACTCATGAGGCCACCTTAGGTGAAATTCGTGCCGCCAATAGCCGTTTTGTCGCTTGGTTAAATAAGAGAACGCAGCAAAAATGAATCACAGCTTAAGGATTACAGCGAGCGCACTGGCACTGTTAAGCAGTGCCGTTGTTGCTTATCCTGGCACCTTGAGTACCTTGCTGGAAGGCGAGCAGTTAGTGGCCACGGTAAGCTCGCAGGTGGAGCAGCCAATCCGTTGCCAGCTGATAGCCGAGCCAGACATAGTGTGGTTCGAGTTAGAAGACCAACCGATCAGTTTTCGCATTGAAGCGGGTTACCGTACCCATGATTTAAGCTTGTATTGCAAAATCATTGAACAAAAAACTAAGCCACGCCCGTGGCGGATTAATCCTTATAATACGCCCATTCCTAGCTGGAATAAGAAGATATTCCCCGAATAGCCTTTTACACCAAATAGACTTGTACGTTGTGTTCTTTAAGGCGCTCTAATACTTTGGGATCGGCTTGTTGGCCAGTAATGACAATGTCAATCTCGTCCAAAGTAAATAACGATACACCACCAAATACGCCTACCTTATCGGCTTCTATCATCGCCACTACCTTATCGGCGTAACGCAGCATTTTCTTTTCTTCCATAAAGGTGAGTAGGGCAGATTTGGTTAAGCCTGCTTCGGTTAAACCGTCGCCACTCACGATCAGATAACGTCCCTGATAGGAGCTATGGTTGTCGGGGGACACCAGCAAACTCTGGCTTTTAATGTACTGGCCACCTAATACCACCAAGTGGGGATAGTCTTGGGAAATCAGGTAGGTGAGCAGCGGCAAGTAATTAGAATAAACGTGAACTTGGCTAGCCAAGAGGTACTTGCCCATTAAAAAGGTAATGCGCCCTTCACCGACAAAGATATTATCGCGTTGCTCACATAGCTTAACCGCTTGTTGCGCAATACGGTCAGACTCTTCGTAATTGCTGTAATCGGAAATGTTGGGATAAAAACCCACCATGCCAGGAGAAGACTCCGCACTGGGCGACAATATCTTCTCGGCACCATTACGGATCTTTTTTAGTTTCCCTTCATTATCTAGGTCGATTAAATCGCGCCTTACCGTGGCTGGGGAACAATCTAAGAGTTCGACTAATTGTTGCACGCTGGCAAAAGTGTGTTCTTCGAGATGTTGCAGAATTTGGTTGTGACGAAGTTTGGCAGACATAATGAATTCAGTTGAAGTTTTAGTGATTGGAAATGATTATAAATGATTACGTTTTGAAAACTTTTACCCCGATCACAGTGTATTTGATTACAAAAGTTCACAAATGATTACAAATGAGAAAATATTTGCTGCTGTTGCATAGTTGTTAAAAATGCGCGCAATATGAGCTGATTGAGGTTTGACGTTTTTGACACATTTTCGCACCTACCTATACTCGCACTAAGGTAATGCGAGGGACGAAAATGAACCAAAAATTAATCACAGAGCAAAGCATTTTGTTGGATTTTGAAGCGGACTCAAAAGACGAAGCTTTATACAGCATTTGTGCACAATTGTTTCTGTTACGTAAAACCAGCAACCCGTCTGGCTTGTATAAGGATATTATGCAGCGTGAAAATGTAGTCAGTACCTTTGCTGGCCAGCACACTGCCATTCCTCATGTTATTACTCAGCACATAAACGAACCGGTTCTTTGTTTTGTGCGTATGCAAAATCCTGATTTTTGCTGGAATAGTGCGGACGAAGACGTACGTATTATTTTCTTACTAGCTGTACCACCTAAAGAAAACCTACAAAAACTCAGAGAGTCTCAGTCCTACGTTTTTTCATCGATCGCCCAGTTAATGAACGATCCCAAGATGATCGAATGTTGGCTAACGACCTCTGAAGAGCGAGTGATACTCGACAGTTTGCAATTGGCCTTTCAGTCCAATTTAGACAATTAAAAAAACATAAAGGAATAAGGAGATAGACAAATGTCTAGCAACAATTTAAAGGTTGGCGTTCAGTCAGTCGGCCGTTTTTTAAGTAGCATGGTGATGCCCAATATTGGCGCCTTCATCGCTTGGGGTTTGATTACCGCCCTGTTCATTCCAACTGGTTGGCTACCTAATGAAAGCCTCGCTTCATTAGTGGGCCCGATGATCCTCTACATGTTGCCACTTTTGATCGGTTACACCGGCGGTAAAATGGTGGGCGGCGAACGGGGTGCGGTGGCTGGTGCCATCACAACCATGGGGGTGATTGTTGGGGTAGATATTCCCATGTTCATGGGTGCCATGATAGTGGGTCCATTAGGTGGCTTGGCCATTGCCCACTTTGACAAATGGGTACACGGTCGCATCAAACCCGGTTTTGAAATGCTAGTGAACAACTTCTCACTAGGCATTATCGGCATGGTAATGGCGTTAGTAGCCTACCTATTAATTGGTCCCATTGTATCGGTGGTTACCACTGCTTTAGGCGATGGTGTGGGCTGGATCGTTGAACGCTCATTGCTACCTTTGGTATCAATTATTGTTGAACCTGCGAAAATCCTATTCTTAAATAACGCGATTAACCACGGTGTATTTACCCCACTGGGTGCTGAGCAGTCTGCAGAGTTTGGTTCATCCATTTTCTACATGATTGAAACTAACCCAGGTCCTGGTTTAGGTGTGTTATTAGCCTACATGGTAGTAGGTAAAGGCACTGCACAAAAATCGGCCTATGGTGCGTCCATCATTCACTTCTTTGGTGGTATTCACGAAATCTACTTCCCCTACATCTTGATGAAACCTCGTTTGATCCTTGCTGTCATTGCGGGTGGTATGGCGGGTGTAGCCTTCAACATGGTCACCGGTAACGCTTTGGTAGGGCCGCCATCTCCAGGTTCGGTATTTGCCTTAGTGTTAATGTCGACTGGTGGTATGGGCATTGTACTCACTCTATGTTCGATTGCCGTAGCGGCCACCACCTCGTTCTTAGTTGCGTCAATCATGATCCGCAAAGATGTTTCAGAAACCGACGACTTAGAAGCTGCTAAAGCTGCCGTTGAAGCCAACAAGGCTGAGTCGAAAGGGCAAATTCCTGCTGCAGCTATGGCCAGCGGTGATGTTCGTAGCATCGTCGTGGCTTGTGATGCAGGTATGGGCTCGTCTGCCATGGGTGCCACGGTATTACGCAGCAAAATTAAAGAAGCCGGTTTAAATATTAGCGTGAGTAACGCGGCTATTAACGACTTAGTTGACGCCGACATGGTGATTACCCAACAAGAACTATCGGCACGGGCTAGAGCAAAACTGCCTAGTGCGCGACATGTCAGCATTGGCAACTTCATGGATGCCAGCTTCTATGACGACTTAGTGGCCAGTTTGAAAGCATAAGCCAAGCGGCTTAGTTATAGCAGTGCTGCCAAGCCAGCAGCCTGCTATAGCCCAAACCAATATTTTAATTAATTGAATAGAATGAGATAAGCATGTCCTTTTTAAAGCGTTTATTCGCCTCCAGTGAAGAACAGACAGAAGTTGCCTCTCAGCCCGACACTGCTGCGGTCGCGGAAGCGCCGTTGCCAGAGCCATCGCCAGCTCCCTCTAGCACACCGCTAGGAGTGGCGCCTGAGCAGGTGTTTTTAAATCAGCAACTTAGTAACAAAGCGCAGGTATTAGAGTTTATTGCCCAGCAGATGTTGGCTTTAGGTTTAGTGAACGGTGACTACAGTAACGCACTAAAAGCGCGCGAAGAAAAAGTCAGCACCTACTTGTTAAACGGTGTAGCCATTCCTCATGGCACCAATGAAGCCAAAGCTTTGGTGGTGAAAAGTGGCGTTGTGGTGGTGCAAATTCCTCAAGGTTTATTATGGAATGAACACGGCGATATGGTGAAGCTGGCGGTGGGGATTGCGGCCACTGGTGATGATCATTTGCCCTTGTTGCAAAAATTGACCGCCGTGGTGATGGATAAGGACTTATCTCAACAACTTGCTAGTACTAGTGATGTGCAAGCCATTATCTCTGCCTTGGGAGCAAGTCAATTCAAGGTGAGTGAAGTATTGCCTGACTTCGAGCTAAGCCAGAGCGCCCAAGTGGTAGACGAAGCGGGTATGCACGCCCGTCCCGCCAGCATCATTAGTGAACAAGCTGCTAGTTATTCAGCTACCGAAATCCGTTTACGTAACGGTGAAAACAGCGCCGATGCTAAATCGATGGCCGCGATATTGGCCATGGGCGCCCAGCTTGGCGATAGCATTGTGGTATCGGCCCAAGGCGAACAAGCAGAGCAAGCGGTGAGCGATATTGCGGCGATGATTTCTGCAGGTTTAGACGATGAAGAGGCCAGTCTGCACGCCGAGTTTAATCCTCTCGAAGGCTTACCCGGACTTAAGCAGCCGGCGGGTAGTGCGGTATTAAAAGGCATGGCTGCTTCACCCGGAGTCGCGCTGGCACCCATCTTTGTATTGACCGAACAACAGCAGCATGTAGAGCGCCAAGGCCAAGGTGCACAGCTAGAGCAAGCCGCTTTAAGCAAAGCCTTAAGGCAAGCCGAGCAGGTGACAGACGATCTATATCAATCTTTATTGGCTAAGGCGCCCAACGAAGCGGCGATTTTAAAGGCACAAAAACAATTACTTAAAGATGCCTCCATTGTTAAGTGCTGTGAGCAATTGATTGCTCAAGGCAATAGTGCGGCGTGGTCATGGCAACAAGCCTTGGCCGAGCAAATTGAGGCTTTGGCTCAACTCAGTGACGAGCGTTTAAAAGCGCGTATCGCCGATCTCAAAGACGTTAGCCAGCGCGTGGTGGACTTATTGCTACCCGAGCAGCAAGGCATCAGTTTTCCAGAGCAAGAGTTTATTTTATTGGCCAGTGATTTAAGCCCCTCACAAACTGCCGGTCTTGAAGGCAAACCGATTAAGGGCATAGCCACCGAATTGGGTGGACCCAATAGTCACATGGCCATTTTAGCCCGCGCCTTAGGCATTCCTGCGGTGGTAGGCGTTGGCGCCGGTAAGCTTTGTGGCGTAGCTAACCAGCAACTCGCAATAGTAGACCCACAATCGGCCTGTTTGGTGATTCAACCAGAGCCAGACACCTTAGCCGAAGCTGAACACAACATTCAGTTGTGGCAACAAATGCGCGAGCTGGAAGAAGCCCATCAACATGAACCCGCGGTCACCAAAGATGGTCGCCATATCGATGTGGTATGCAATATCGCCAAACCATCCGATGCCAGCAAAGTCTTAGAACATGGTGGTGAAGGCGCAGGTTTATTACGAACTGAGTTCTTGTTTGAAAGTGCACCTGAAGAGCCTTCTATTGATCAGCAAATCGAGGCACTAAAAGTGATAGTTAAAGAACTGGGCAGCCGTCAGTTAGTGGTGAGAACCGCTGATATTGGCGGTGACAAGCCGGTTTCGTGGATGAATATGCCCCATGAAGACAATCCCTTCTTAGGTGTGCGTGGGCTGCGTTTGTCGTTTAAACATCCAGCCATGTTCGAGCGCCAGTTAGAAGCCATTTATCGCACTGCAGCGTGGCAAGTGGCAGAGCAGGGACAAACGGGATTACACATCATGTTCCCCATGGTGGCCAAAATGTCGGAATGGTCTAAAGCAGCAGCTCTTGCCGAGCAAGTTAGACAGCGTCTAGACGCACCGGTTTTGCCGCTCGGCATTATGGTGGAAGTACCATCGGCGGCGCTAGTGGCCGATACCTTAGCCAAACATGTGGACTTCTTTTCCATCGGGTCTAACGATTTAACTCAATACACCTTGGCGATGGACCGATTAAACCCCGAGCTTTGTTGTGAAGCCGACAGTTATCACCCCGGTTTGCTGCGCTTGATCTCTATGACGGTAAAAGCCGCCGCAGCCAACGGCAAATGGGTAGGCGTATGCGGCAACATGGCTGCCGACCCCAATATTGCCTGTCTGTTAGTGGGCCTAGGCGTAGAAGAGCTTTCGGTGAGCCCAGCCAATGTGGCCGCAGTGAAAAGCATTATTCGTTCGGTTGATTACAGCAAATTACAAATTAAAGCAGAAAAAGCGCTGCAAATGTGCAGCTCAGAAGCGGTGATGGCGATGTACCAAAGCCATCAAGATCTCGTTTAAAAATTTATAGAATTAAGTAGGTAATACAATGACAAGTCAATTTGAAAAATATCAAGATTTAGCACAAGCGCTACCTAAAGCAACTAGCACTTGGAACATGTACGGTGCCGGCGTGGATAACATTGGTAAAAATAACCAGCCAGAACTGTTTGATATTCCAGAACCAGCGGCCAACCAACTATTGGTGAGAGTGGACGCTGTAGGCCTGTGCTTTTCTGATGTGAAGCTAATTAATCAAGGTAGCTCCCATCCTAAGTTATATAACCGCGACCTCACCAAAGAGCCAACGCGTTTGGGCCACGAGGCCACACTTACTGTGGTAAAAGTGGGTGATGAGTTAAGCGAGCAATTTAAGGTAGGCGAGCGTTACGCCATGCAGCCGGATATTTACCAAAATGGTAAAAGTACTGCTTACGGCTACACCGTACCGGGCGGATTAACCCAATATCACCTAATTGGTCCAGAAATTCTTGAGACTGACGAAGGCTCTTGCTTGCTAAAAGTGTCTGATGAGCTGGGCTTTGCCGAGGCGGCATTGCTAGAACCTTGGGGTTGTGTGTGGGCCTCGTACACGCAGCGTCGCCGTTTAGAGCCTAAGCAAGGCGGGGTAATGTGGATAGTCGGCCAAGCTGGTGATGATACCGTTTATGGCTTTTCCAAAGGTTTGTCATCACCCGCTAAGGTTATTCTCACCAACGTGCCAGAACAGCTACAAGTATTAGCCGAGAAACAAGCGCAACAGGTGATTATTCGCAACGACATCACTGTGGAAAACTTAGAGCAAGCGGTAAATGAATACACCGATGGTATAGGTTTTGACGATGTAGTGGTACTGGCGCCTAAATCAGCAAAAGCCCTCACTAGCATTGCTAAATATGTGGCTCGCCGCGGCACCATGAACATGGTAGGCAAGCAACCCCTTGATGGCTTAGTGGATGCCGATGTAGGTCGTTTACACTACGACTACGTGGCATTTATTGGTAATAGCGGGGTAGATATCGCCGACTCCTATGGCGAGCAACGTAACCGTTGTGACTTAAGAAAAGACGGCTTCGCAGTGTTTGTTGGTGCGGGTGGCCCCATGGGGCAAATGCACGTGCAACGGGCGATTGAACTAAAAGATGGACCGCGCAAGGTGGTAGTGACCGATATTAACGATCAACGTTTGGCCGAAATTGAAGCCCGTTTTGCCAGCCTAACCGAAGCCAATAACTGCGAGTTAGTCACTTATAATCCAACCAACAGCGATACACCGCTTCCTGAATTAGTGAAACAAATGACCCAGGGCGAAGGCGCCGACGATGTGGTGGTATGCGTTCCTAATGCGCAAATCATGGCTGAGTCTGCCACCTTCATGAAAGACGACGGTATGTTGGTATTGTTTGCTGGGGTGCCTAATGGCACGTTAGCGCCAGTTGACTTTAGCTCGGTTTATTTAAGCAATGCTCAATACACCGGCACTTCAGGCTTAACCATTGATGACCAAACCGTGGTAATGGACAATACGGTTGCGGGTAATATTGCACCTGCCATTTGTGTCGCCGCTATTGGTGGTATGAATGTAGCGAAAGATGGTATTCAAGCGATGATTGATGCTAAGTATCCCGGCAAAATCTTAATCTTCCCTCACTTAGAAGAGCTACCACTATTGGGCTTAGACGAACTAGCAGAGAAGTTACCAGAAGTCGCGGCTGCCTTAGGCGCAGGCAATACTTGGAACAAACAGGCAGAAAAAGCCTTGTTTGATCACTACTTTAAGGAGTTGGCATGATCTATACCTTAACGCTTAATCCTGCGGCGGATCTTGAGCTAAGCGTTGATCAGTTAGAATTCAACTCAGTCAGCCGAGCAATCGATTCCAGAATGGACTGCGGTGGAAAAGGCTTTAATGTGTCGCGAATGCTGAAGAACTTAGGCCAAGATAGCATCGCCATGGGTTTTGTTGGTGGTGCAACTGGCTTACGCCTGAGCAATGAGTTGGAAGCGGCCGGTATTGATTGCCAATTTACCAGCATTGCTGGGGAAACCCGCACCAATGTCACTATTGTGGAGGGCGCAAATGCCCGCCACATTAAGGTGAACCAAGCTGGACCGAACATTAGCGAATCTGAACTGACTCGTTTAGTGGAAAGCATTCAGCAGCGCTTGCAGCCCGGAGACTGGTGGGTACTCGGCGGCAGTTTGCCGCTGGGCGTGCCTACTAGCTTTTACGCCCAGTTGGTCTGTTTAATTGAAGATGCGGGGGCGCATGCCGTGCTAGATACTAGCGGAGAAGCGCTACGTGAAGGCATCTTCGCTGGCCCTAGTTTGATTAAACCTAATTTGGAAGAAGCCCAAGCCTTGCTGGAATTGGATGCCGAAGAGTTACAAAGCACCCAAGCATGGACCAAAGCCTTACTGGCAATGGGCGCAAAGAATTTGGTGGTATCACAAGGTAAAGCCGGCGCGTTAATGGCTAGTGAAGAGCAGCTGCATGAATTTGCTAGCCCTAGTATCGTTGAAGCCAATCCGATTGGTGCGGGCGATTCCATGGTGGCGGGCTTAGTTTGGCGTTTAAGTTTAGGTGAAAGCCTAGCCCAAGCGCTGCCCTATGGTTTAGCCTGTGGCGCAGCCACAGCCAGCCGACCGGGCACCGAGCTAGGCGATTTAGCGCAAGTCGAACAGCTGCTAGAGCAATGTCGACAAATTAACTAAGCGCCAATTAAGGCAATGAAGTAACAAGGGCTTATTCATCAATAAGCCTTTTTTTTTGGCTTAGCTGGTGGAACATTGCTGGATGTTTCGGAATAAGCGAGCAGCAGTAGCTTCGGTGAAATGATGTTCTGGCAATCGATAGGGAAGTGGCTAGCCTTTGAGTTGCTAAACCTTGTGACAATGAGTAAGCCATAAAAATGGCTATCAAGTGTTAACCTTAGATAGCCATTATGTGAGTCATAGTGGTTGCGGCTTATTCGATTAGCTAGTTTTTAGTGCCCCAAAACCACCAGATAACCAGTGCAATGGCGAGCAAACCTAATAAATTAACTACCATGCTGTGCCTCCTGTTGATGTACCGATAAAGTGCGTAGTCGGTTGGCGTTGCTTACTACGGTAATCGACGATAAAGACATCGCCACACCGGCAATGATCGGGCTAAGCAACATGCCGGTAAAGGGATAGAGTAGGCCGGCTGCAATCGGAATGCCCAAACTGTTATAAATAAAGGCACCCCATAAGTTTTGCTTGATGTTTGTCAACGTGGCACGACTGATCCGCATGCTGTCGGCGATGCCATGCAGCGAGCCACGCATTAGCGTGATGTCGGCGGTTTCAATCGCTACATCGGTGCCTTGGCCCATGGCAAAACTCACATCTGCAGCGGCCAGAGCAGGGGCGTCGTTAATCCCATCGCCTACCATC
>NZ_JBNKPP010000310.1:0-2678 GCF_050295395.1 Agarivorans sp. | reverse complement strand
ATACTCGAAGTGTATCTGAACATCGTCGAATTTGGCCCCGGAATATATGGCGCCGAAGCCGCATCGAAACATTATTTTGGTAAGAGTGCCGCTAAATTAACTCGTTATGAGGCGTCATTATTAGCGGCGGTATTGCCTAATCCTTGGCGATATAAAGTCTCACCGCCTTCACCCTATGTTGAGCAGCGCTCCGCGTGGATCCGTAAGCAAATGCGCCAGTTAGGGGAAGTGACGCTTAATCGTGTTCATCAGGCCGATTAACGGATAAATAAGGCTATAACTTTCGTCTTATTAATATGCCATGCGCTTTATCGTTAATATGAACTTTATCCTCAAGATGAATTAGGCTCTGAATGTAAATTTCATTTAGTTTGCTAAACGAATTTACCTTAATCGCGCAGCTTGATTCGCATCCTAGGTTAATTAATGGTAAATTAGTGCACGAATTTCCCCTTCAAATACACTCAGTCCTTTGGCTATTCCCCTCGCTAATTTTTAGCTTGTGTCGGATATTGGTTTGCCATGACGCGTGTAAAAAGGAATGACAACAGGTCAGTATTTAAATACCGGAGGTGAGTGCTTTCGGTATTATTTTTGTCACTTTGACGGTTATTAAATGGAGTTTTAGATGAAGAAGATTGTTATTGCTGCGGCAATTATTGCAGCGGGAGCAGGTGCTTATTGGTACACTCAGCATGGAACTAGCTCGAGTGCTTCGGCCAATCCTTTGCTTGATTATATCCCTGCCGACACCCCAGTATTTTCAGGTCAGTTAAAACCTTTCCCACTGAAAAACTACCTGCAATCTATTTCTGGCAATTACCAGCAATACTCTACGGATTCGTTGGCCGAATTAGGCGAATTAGATAGCCCTATGGCCAAGTTCTTTGTCAGCATCTATACGCAGTATATGGGTGGGATGAAAGATCCAACCCAATTGCTTAAGACCTTTGGTTTGCCAAATGAAGTCGAGCCTTTTTTCTATACCTTAGGTGTGATCCCTGTTCTTAAAACCAATGTGGATCAAATCGATGCATTCTGGGCTGTCTTGGATAAAGCCGAGAAAGACAGTGGTTTCACCCATGAAAAGCGCACCTTAGCGGGCGTTGATTATCGCGCTTATTCACTGGCCGAAGAAGGTTCTACTGAGAAGGTTGACCTGTTATTTGCCCATAAAGATGGCATCTTAACTGTGACCTTATCTGGCACAACGATTGAGCCAGAAATCTTAGAAATGGCCTTTGGATTAAAGAAACCGACTCAATCCTTAGCCGCTTCTGGCATGCTGAAAGACATCATCAAAACCCATGGTTTTATGGAAGACAGCATCAGCTTTATCAACCACGTTGAGATTGTTAAAGCGATTACGTCTCCCGATGGCAATATGCTAGGCAAACAGCTCACTCAATTCATGGCTGAAGAAAACCATGGTGAAGATCCGTTAGCGGAAATCCGTACTCCTGAGTGCAAAACTGAGCTAACCGCCATTGCTGCCAACTGGCCTCGTACTGTTGCGGGATTAACGGCATTTAGTTCGACCGAAAAAGAAAGCCATATGGCGGCCTCTTTTGTGGTTGAAACCAAAAATCAGGCAATCTTAACCGCATTGCAAAAAATGCGCGGCTACATTCCAACCCACTTAGCTGACATTAACAGCACTATCTTCTCGATGGGACTGGGGATTGACGTTAATGAAGTTGCACCTTCACTGACGGCGATTTGGGACGATCTGCAAAAGCCACAGTTAACCTGTGCGCCGCTTGCCGAGTTACAAGCCGAATTAAGCCAACAAAGCCCTGCGATGCTGGGTATGTTTACTGGCATGGCTAACGGTGTTAAAGGTGTGAGCCTATCATTGCTCGATTATAAGATGAGCTCTCAAGACCAAGAGCCTAAGCTTGAAAGCTTAGATGCCTTAGTGAGCTTAACGGCCGATAACCCATCAATGCTGTTCAACATGGTGAAACCTTTTGCTCCAATGCTGGCCGAACTGCAAGTTGCAGATAATGGTGAGCCTACCGATTTATCACCACTGTTAATGTTGCCGCCTGAGATGAACATCAAGCCGATGCTGGCCATTAAGGGACAACATTTAGTGGTTTACTCTGGCGATAAAGGCTTAGCGTTAGCGAATAAATTGGCTGGCGAAAAGCCATCGGCCAATAGGCTTTACAGCATGTCGGCTGACTACGGTAAGATGTTTACCCCAGTGTTAACCCTATTAGAACTGACTGGCGAGCCGATTCCTGAAGAGCTGCAAGCGCTGAAAGATTACAATATGCGCGTCCAAATGAGCTTCGATGTGAATAAACAGGGCTTAGTGTTTGGTTCAGTGATGAACTCAAAGGCGAGCGAGAAGAAGTAAGCTTTATGCCAATCGTGCATTAATTGAAAAGCCAGCTTATTGCTGGCTTTTTTGTTAATTGGCTTGGGCTAACTTAGGTTGAGAACCAAGGGGCGTATCTGTGGGTTTAGGTTTAGCGGAGCGCACTAAACTGACTAGCCCTTGCCATTCAATATCGCTGTTTTGTGGCAGCCAAATATCCGGCTCAGTGCCTTTTCCTGAAAGCAGCTCGCCTGCGGCATCATAGGTGAGTGAGCTACTAAAACGAACATCTAAATCACTGTTAGGTAAGGTCAGTTGATACTGTCTGGCAAAATCCCCCGAGGTTTTTTCA
>NZ_JBNKPP010000309.1:0-21283 GCF_050295395.1 Agarivorans sp. | reverse complement strand
TTTGTTGTTGGTACTTAAGCAATACCTGCCTTGCTATCTGTTGCCCCCACTGCTGCCCTATGGCCATAGATTCCTGCATAATGGCCGGTTGCACACTGATCAGCTTTTGCCCGGCTTCGGTTTGATAGAAACGGTTTATGGCTTGAACATCAGCCTCACTTAGATATTTCTGATACACCGGAATGACCATGTTCTCCATTTCGTCGGCATTGACATCGGCCATCACATCAACCCAAAACGATTCGGGAGCATCTGGTACCATTCGTTTCAATGCTGGCAGAAGTTGTTGCATCATTTGCATACCCATTTGGCCCGAGCCGCTAAGTTGCATTAAGGCCTTAATGCTTTCTGGGCGCGCTGGCTCGGCATGAATCAGCGCAGATGGAAAAAATAACACCGAGGCCAGTGCGGCGATTGATAAAAACAGTTTCATTGCAACATCCTTTATTAATAAATCCACTTTGCGCTTAGCCACAATCGGCTTATAAACAGTGTCTAAACCCTAAGCTAAGTTACAGGTTTTTGTGTATCACCTGCTAAGGCGAGCTTTTTTCAGCTATACGCCATAACACTCCACTGGGATCGGTGATACAAAATTCCGACATCCCCCAAGCTTGCTTAACAAGCTCGGTCACTGACACTGAAAACTCTTCAGCCAGCTGCAAATCCAATATATGCTGGCGCCAACTTTGTGCATTTTCCACTAACAAGTGCATCATAAAATTATTGCAATGCTGAGGCTGATAAAAATCTTGCAATAAAAACGTACAAGCGCCTGCTTTAAAATAGGCAATCCCTGCAAACTCAGAAACCATTTCAAAACCTAGGCTTTGGTAAAAGTGCTTAGACAGCTCGAAATCTTTCGCGGGAACAAAGGATTTTATTTCAACGGTGTTTAAGTTCTTCATAAGTATGTTCGCTTATTTTAATTCCTTTGTTACTGCGCTTGCACTCCCCTAGCATGGCATAGTCAACGAGGGTGAGAGAGTGAGTTTTCGTTTTGCATACAGTTTGATTTCAAACCAACCAGATTTCAAAAACAGCACAATTAAAGCAACTGTTTAGCACCCAGCTTTGGTTTGATAATCGTTCAATATTTGATTGATAAATGTTCGCGATCTCGCCCTGTTTAGTCAACCAATGCCAAGCTGCGACTAGCAAAACGATTACTCAGACAGGTTTTCTATCCCCTCGTCAAAAGTCCCTCGGTAAAGCGCCTGCTCTTGGTCATTGTAAATAAAATACACATCCGAAAAGGAAGTCGGAATCGCATTAGATTTCGCCACTCTTTTCTTCAATAGCTCCATAGCCTGCTCCAGCTGAGCAAACTCATCGATAAAGTAATCACTGTAATCATATTGGTCATACCCCATCACTCGGTACTTTCCCACACTCGCCCTACGAGTAAATGTATCCATTTCATACATCCTAAAATAATGACACCTTTGTTTGCAGCAGATTGATAAAAACCGTGCCAACAGCATAACCCAACCAAGCTGAGCTAATTGCTATGGGTTTTGGGAATAAGCCAATCATACTTAGTACGTTCTGAATCCGCTCTCTCCACCTCAGCACTATATCGAATGGCTTGATTACGCCCATGGGCTTTCGAATAGTACATGGCCATGTCTGCTCGACTCAAAATATTACGCAAATGGGTATCCTCAGGCAGTACTGTAGTAATACCCAGACTCACCGTGACATGAACGTCATAATTATCAAAGGAACAAGCTTGTTGTTGAATTTTTTGACGGATCTTCTCGCCCACGCGCCAAGCATTGTCTATGTCAGAATCTCTTAAAATAATAAGAAATTCCTCGCCACCTAATCGGCCAATACTGTCACTGCTACGCAATTCGCTTTTAGCAATATTAGCTACATGTTGAATGACTTCATCGCCGATGGGGTGGCCTAAGGTATCGTTAACCCTTTTAAAGTTATCGATGTCAAACATGATCAAAGAAAAGGACCGATCAAACTGATGATATTCATTGATGGCTGCTTTAAGGGATAGAGAAATGGTACGACGATTGGGTATTTGAGTTAGCTCATCAATCTCGGAGAGAGTTTTCAACTTTTCTTCTAGCACATGTTGTTGAGTAACATTTTTTGCCACCCAAAGTACCGTGCGCTGATTTTTATAAACCATTGGCAAAGGTTTGATGATACCTTCAAACCAGATTTCCTGAGGGTGTGGAACCTCAGCGGGTAAATCGATCATCTCCTCATCGGCAAATTTATACTTTACTTTTTGAGTGGCATTTTCGGCTAAAGCTTGAGAAATAAAAGACAAAAACATCTCAGCCATATCTGCTGGGGCAATATCGTGCAGAGTCTTACCAATAAATGGCTTGCAATCAAAGCCCGTTGCATTTTCGTCCCCTCCAAAAACATCAACATAGATGCCGGTTTCCGAGAAAACAAAAACATGGTCTGGCAGCGCATCTAATACCGTATAATAGCTACTATTTTCTTCCATGATTAAGGTCTCTACACATCATTCAGGCTTCATAATCCTTTTACCTGTATCAAGTTCTTCCTGCTCTTGACTACAACTAGTCAAAATGAAACATAGCGCTTTTTCGACCATAAAAAAATGTAAATTGCAGTTATTAATCAATAAACTATGTAAAATTGCCTTAAGCAAAGGCTGAACGACTTACCAGCATTGTGAAGATAGAAGTTGTGGGACACCAGCGGGGCTAGTCACGATGACTAAATGTAGGGAAAACCTAAGGGAGTAACACAACGGCCAGCAGACTGATTGGAATTTATCCTAGCCATGAGAGCTTGACTTAACGCTATCATGTTAAAAGCGACACTACGGCAATCCCTTCCACTAACAACTCATTAGCTCGTGGTAAGGTTTTTAGCGTAACTATGCGAGGTTTTCTCTAGCTGGTAGCCCACCGACGGATAAAATACATGCGACTCGGCTCGGGCAGCATTAGACTTCACTTCAATACGTGCTAAGCACCGTTGTTTAGCCCATTGCTCGGCGGCGGCGACTAAACTTTGCGCAATACCGCTACGGCGATGGTTGGCGTCCACTACCAGACCGGTAATTTCGCCCCGATGACCCGCCTCTAAAGATAAACGGTGCTCGACTACTAACCAGCCAAGCACGCTTTGCTGACTAAGTGCAACAAACACACAATGACGCTCCGATTGCTCTAATTCAGTCAAGCATTGTTTGGTTTCATCAGTATTTACTAGGTAGCCTAATTGGCCAGTTAATTGAGCTATTTGTTCGGCAAACTCAGTGTTGGCTTCCACTATTTGATACTGCATCATTACTCCCTGATCTCGCTAAGACCATACTCAAGTTCCAAGCAAGTCTAAGCTGGGTTTAGCGCCAGTAAAGTGATCGTTTAGTGACACTCACTAACGGGCAGGCTTTAGCGGATATAACATAGTAGGCTCAGCTGAAACCCCGCCACCTGCATAGTAGCAATATTAGACGAGCGTTCTAGACTTAGCAGTGCATCTTGTTGGTCAACTTTAAACGGGCTATTCCAATCAAGCTTGTTTCCTTGAATAACCAAATAAGGAGCCTGCGCCAACACTTGGCCTTGCCCTTGCCAGCACCCCGTATACAAGCAAATTTCCAACTCACCTTCGCTACTCAATAACACTGACGCAGGCGTAAAATCGTCCTGTTGATACACTGCGCAACCCAGCTCAGAACAACGCGCCTCATAGTCATTATGACAAACCCACTGCTCCGCGTTTAGCCCTAAACTAAACAGCCCCAAACCCAACAACAGGCTTAAGGCTTTAGACAAACTTGACTTCAATATTCAGTTTCCTTTAATAGCAAGCAACGGCAACTTAACGATTAAAACCGCCCCATGCCATGAAAAAAACCACCAAATAACATGGTAAATAAGCCAAAAATAAAGCTAATAATTAGCAGTGCTGGGATCGAAGCAACAGCAAACTTAACCATTAATACCACCATCGACATAAAGGGGATTTTCACATCCACCACTGTCACTTCTTGCTTATTCATTTCATCGGCCATTACTGTGTCCTTTTGCTATAAAATAGAGCAATAGTTTACTTGGTAATGGCTAAGCATTCTTTGATATTTATGGCTTTATTAAAATGCTTTGTGTTAAATAAAAGGCTTTATAAGCCAAGGATAATCGGCGTGATCCCGCAACTATATTTAAGAAAACCCGAACGTAGCGACCTAGAAGAACTGAGCGAATGTTACCAAAAGAGTGAAATTTTCCACCGCCCGTGGAGCTACCCACCGAGCAACGTAAGAGCCTATTTAGAAGAGCCCAACCGCTATTTACTGTGTTTGGCTGAGCATGGTGAAATTGTTGGCACCTTCAATATATCCAACATTATTCGTGGTTTTTTCCAATCGGCTTATCTTAGCTACGAGGTCTTTGTGCCTCATCAAGCCCAAGGCTATATGAGAATAGGCATACGCTTATTATTAAAAGAAGCCTTTGATGAATTGAACTTACATCGCCTTGAGGCAAATATTCAACCAGGCAACAAGGCATCTATAGCGTTAGTGGCCAAGGCTGGATTTGTAAAAGAAGGGCTATCTAAAAACTACTTAAATATTGGCGGAAAGGGTTGGAAAGACCATGAGCGTTGGGCAATAATTAACCCACGCTGGCGAGGACGTTAGCTCGCTTAGGCGTAAATCTTATATGAAGAGACTTAAACCCCACGACTTATACTTAGTGCCTAACCTTTTAGTTACAGTTAAATCGTAGCGTAACAACGGATTTATAAGGAATATTGTTGAGGATCTGGATTTTTTGCTTATGGCTCGCCTTCCCTTGCAGCTTATTTGCCAACCCAATAATGCAAATCGCAACAGTGAGTGAAGCAGACATTCCCAATGCCACCATCACACAAATAAAACACGCCTATAGGCAACTTGGCTTTACTGCCCAGCTTCAATACATGCCGGCCCTACGCGCTTTAAAACAAGCCGAACATGCTCAAGAGTTTGATGCAGTTTTACTACGCGAACCGACCGCTGAAAGCTATTTAACTCAGTACCTAAAGATTGATGTTCCACTTCGACGCTTGCTACACGTTGCTTATGCCACCCGTACCCAAATGGGCGTCAGTGATTGGCAAAGCCTCAATCACTATCGTATCGCGATTGTGCGCGGCTTCTTATCGATTAATCAGGCCCTAGCCGATCACCAAAAACTTGAAATAGTAAACAGCGTTCATCAGGCCATAAGAATGCTGGAAACGGGGCGTGTTGACTTAGCCATTCTCCCCGATATTTTTGGTAACTACGAAATTGAACATCATGGTCATTCTAGTGTAAAACCGGTGGCAGTATTAGGCCAAACCTACTTGTACCACTTTATCCATAAGAAACATCGCGAGCTCGTTCCGGCGCTAACTCAGGCCTTTGCCCAACTAGAGCAAGTAGAATAAGCCCTGTCGATGGAGTCGAGAGAACGCTAAAGTCCGTCTTCTTGCAGCAATAAACTCCATAAAACAAAGATTTATCCACCAACGTTTAATTCAAAGCTGAGCAAATAATTGGCTACATTACAAACAATTTGGATGTTTTTTAATCTTTTTAGCTAAAAAGACTTGAACCGACAAACTAATTCACTATACTGCGTCGCTTTGCCAAGATGGCTGTTTTTTAATCACATCTTTTGCTAAGACTATCTGCGATAGGAGTTCCGTTGAAAGCGATCTTTTTATGCTTATTGCTCATCGTGCCGAATTGGCTTTTTGCTAAACCAGTGATGCACGTATCTTCAATTAATCAAGAAGCGCATTCAACCCTAGTAAAAGGGGTTAGGCAGGCTTATGCTCAATTAGGATTAAATACATCCATAACTCAAATGCCAGCGCTACGCGCGATAAGACAAGCTGAACAAGACCAAGAGTTTGACGCTGTATTGGCGAGAGACGCATCCGCTCAAGTTCTGCTTCCTCACTATTTACAACTCGATGTTCCCATTCAACAGGGGCAGATCGTCGCCTATTCAAAGCAACACGGCATAGTGATCAAAAACTGGCAAAGCCTGCGTAACTATCGCCTTGCTATTGTTCGCGGTATTTTAACGGTGAGCCAGCCACTTAGCTTTCACCGCAAACTAGAGGTAGTGAATACGCCTCATCAAGCCATGCTGATGCTGCAGCGTGATAGAGTCGACTTTGCGATATTGCCAAACAACTTTGCTCAACGAGAACTGGACCATCATAACTACCCTCAAATAGAACAAGTGGCGGTGCTAAAGGAATATTCTCTTTACCACTACCTGCATGAAAAACATGCGGAGTTGGTTCCAGCGTTGAATCGAGCTTTAGCGCAAAGTTTTAACCAGCTAAATCCACCGAAGGCACTACTGACCAACAGCCAAACCATAAACTAAACATTAAGGTCAAAGATTGTCTGCTCCCCCATCATTGCCATGAGGAGGGCAGTCTTGAAAAAAGGAGGCTTACAATTCGAGTAACTGTTTCTTCTTCGCAGTAAATTCCTGCTCACTAATAATGCCTTCCTGGTACAACTGATGAAGCTCGCGTAACTGCTCAGAAACCGGTTGCTGAGAGCCTTGGGTTTTAAGCGTTTGCGACTTTGCTTGCTCGACTTCTGTTAATGGCGGAAGGTCATCTCTGAAAGAAATTAAAGTGTTGTATGTTTTATTGACCACTGCGCCGCGGTTAAGGGCTCTGAAATAGCCGGTATTACCTTGCTCAACTAACTCATAACCCTGTTGGGATTTTAAGTAGGCATAATCTTCACCATGGATGACCTCGGTAATTTTACCGCCACTAAAGCGAACATAATATACCGTCCAGTCGGTGCTATCGCCGGAGAGAAACTTATACACAGCCTTCTCGGGTACTGCCACTTCTGCCACCCATGCATACTATATTACTTCTGAGCCAGAGTGTGACACTTTATAAAACTTCACCGGGCGGCGAATTTTAAAATCTAAAAACTCAGGATGATGTACAGTCGCAAGTTTACTAAAATCTTGCCTAATCACTTGTTGGTAATCGCTGGGATAAGCGCCAAAATCATCACTACGCTTAGCGAAAGTATTGGTGAGATTGCTTTCAACACTGGCGCAGCCCGACAAGCCCACCAGCACAAAAACTAGCAATAAAAAACTGTTAGATAGTTTAATCATAATTATTCCCTATTTATTACCCAAACATCGACCTATAAAAGGCCGTTATTTGAGAAACCGGCCTTGCTGGCTAAGACTATCTCTTAACCCAATTGTCCGATGTTCCATTTACCGCTTCTAATATCTGCGCAACGCCATAATTAACAGATCCCAGCGTTTAAGATGCAGATTTAAATCAATTTAATCTTTCAAATTAACCACCCGGGCTAAATTATCAGAAGCTGAGCAAAAACCCACTATGCTGCAAGAACTCTAAGGGTATCGAATTTTTACTGGTTAGAAGGCAGCATTGAAAGGCTGGCCTTTATTACTTTATTTACCCTTAAACGGATCTCTTAACGCCAAAGCGCTGCCCCATATGCCTCTGCTTTGGGCACAAAGTCGGCAAACAACATCACTTAATGAGTGCGCCAAGCCTGCGCCAACATTGGCAATTAGGTGGTGTATATGCACCTACCAGTGTTGAAAGCAACTCAGCAAAGGCACTGCGAATTGAAGCCTATATAACGGAGCCCTTTGAATAACTGGTCGCAAACCCGGCGATTTAGGCCACTAAGCGCCCCACTGACGTTGCTCCTGCGCAAAATGCTCAACAGCAAAATCAATAAACACTCGCACTTTCGCTGGTAGAAACTGGCGTTCGGCAAACACTGCATGAATGCTTTTACTGGGCATAGCATAGTCCTCGAATAACGCCTCTAAACGTCCCGCTTTAATATCAGGAGCAGCGATAAACGTAGGTAGGCGACCAATACCCAAACCCTGCAACATGGCTTCACGCATGGCTTCACTATTGTTTACTCTAAAATTTCCTTTTACTTCTATCGCTTGGCTTTGGCCATTTCGAACAAACAGCCATTCTTTAACGTCACGGGAATAAGTAAATTGCAAGCAATTATGTTGTCGTAATTGCTCTAGCTCGCTAGGCCGACCGTGTTTTTCTAAATACGCCGGAGAGGCACACAATACGTTGTGCAAGGGCGCTAGTTGTCGCGCGATTAATGAAGAGTCGGGTAAATCGCCGGCTCGAATGGCCACGTCAAAGCCCTCTGCTACCAAATCGACCTGCTTATCATCCATCACCATGTCGATACTGATCTTCGGGTAGAGTGCTAAAAATTTGGCTATTAGGGGGGCAATATGTAAACGCCCAAAAGACATCGGGGTATTTATCCGCAAGCGCCCTTGCGGCTCTCCCTGTAATTGAGCCACTACATCTTCGGCTTGTTTAGCCGAATGATAAGCTTGAGCAGCATATTGATAATACTGCTGACCGGCCTCAGTTAAACTCAACTTACGCGTTGTGCGTTGCAACAACTTCACCCCAAGCTGCTGTTCTAACAAGTTAATTCGTTTACTCACCGCAGACTTGGAAATACCTAAATCTCGTGCTGCTGCGGAAAAGCTGGCGCTTTCAACTACCGCTACAAATACTGGAATTGCCGAAAAACCTTCCATAAACCACCATTGTCAACTTTTACTCAACAGTAAGTGTCAAATATAGCAGATTATCAGAATCAAACTATACGATTACAATGCCCGCATGATCCGATTAGAGATGACACCATGCAGTCCCTTTCCAAACTAGAATCGATTAATGCTAGCCCTACGCAGCTAGAGAGTAAGCTGCCAATTCACGCCTTGATGTTATTAATGGTAACGCTGGTGGCGAGCTCATTTCCGGTGGGAGCGGCAATTACTCACGACTTACCACCAGTAGTTATGATGTTTTTGCGCTTTTTAGCCGCAGCGGTGTTTTTTGCTCCCTATGTTTTTGGTAAAAATGGCTTTACTCTGCCACCCGCTAAAGCCTTGCTAAGGTATGCGCTACTGAGTTTACCCTTAGTGGGTTACTTTTGGTGCATGTTTGAAGCGCTACGCACCACCAGCGCACTTAATACCAGCGCGCTATATACTACACTGCCCGCAATGACCGCCATTGCTAGCTTCTTTGTGATCAAACAAGCCCGCAGTGGACGACGTAGTCTAGGCTTACTAGCCGGTACCATTGGTGCGTTATGGATAGTATTTCGTGGCGATCTAAGTGCGCTGCTAAGCCTGCAATTAAGCGCTGGTGATTTACTATTTTTATTTGGCTGTATCTTACTGAGTTTATATAACGCCTTTCTTAAGAAGGTTTATCGCGGTGAGCCTCAAGAAGTGATGACGTTCTGGGTGATTAGCTTTGGTGCCTTAGCGTTATTACTGGTTTCTTTGCCCAGTTTCGGCCAAGTCACTTGGACAGAAGTTGAGCCAAGCACCTATATTGGAGTACTTTACTTAGCCCTATTTACCACCTTATTCACCTTTTTCTTATTGCAAATGGGAACACAAAAACTGGGACCAACTAAAGTAGCCGCCTATAGCTACTTAACGCCTGTCTTAGTGATGATATTTACGGTTGTGTTGGGCACCGAACAACTCTCTTGGCGCTTAGCACCCGGGGCGTTATTGGTGATGCTAGCCATGTGGTTAATTCAAACTCAGCCGCGCGCGAAAGCTTGACCCAAGCTAGTTGAGGCTCTATGGTGGGGGCCGTTTTTCCCCACAATACAGGATGTAAGGTATGCCACAGGCAGATATAACAAGCTTTATTGAGGTTCTGACAAACGACCCACAACAAGTTCGTTTTGAAGACAGTATCGCGTTAATTGACGCCAACTATGACTTTCACCCTTGCGCATTTAGTAACGGCAGCCAACAAAATGCCTCAGGTGAAAACAGCGGTTCATGCAAAGTATTCGCCTTCGCCCAATTAAATCAGTTAGATAAACAACAAACGCTGCATATTTTTGGCCAGTACTATCAAGACGTTTTGGCCAACCCGTATGGACAAGACCACCAAAATATCCGCCAGTTTATTCACAATGGCTGGGATGGCATTCAGTTTAGTCAAGCTGCTTTAACCGACAAAGCCTAAACCACAAATGATAAAAGCCGCTATTGCGGCTTTTTATTTATCTCAACTTCGCTCTGTAGCAATCTCGCTATAAAGGGCAAATTTCTATAACGCTGCTGCCACGGCAAACCATAACCCACCAGTAAGTCGTCATTAGCTAACTCATAGGCATAGTATTGTGGGTAGGGAATATTCACTCGGCTCGGTTTTACTAACAAGGTGGCAATAGCCAGAGAACGAGGCGAATAATGGCTTGTAAGGTGGGTCATTAAGCGCAGCATGGTTGAGCCAGATTCCAGAGCATCATCCACCACAATCACCGGTCTATTAGCAATATTAATGGTTTGCTGATAAACGATGGCAGACTGGTTGTTGCTATCGCCCGGCGTATGCGGGCAAGCGATGTAGTCCATCGCTAAATCAAATTCTAACTGGCGTACCAAGTCGGCAGTAAAGAGTATCCCACCAGGCACAACACTTATTAACACCACCGACTCACCACGGTAACGCTGATTAAGCTGTTGCGCCACCAGCGTGACCCCTGCGCTAATTTGCTGCGAACTAAACAGCGTATCGCCTATCACGTGCTGCTGCATATTTACTCCTTTGCTTGTTCACTCAACCTAGCTTCGCTAATGTTATGCGGCGGGAATGTCTAGCTTAACTGGCGCAGTACCGCTGGAACATCTTATTAAACGCTCTGTGCTTATTAGCATTAAACCGATAAAGCCTATCAATATTAAAGGCAAAACCATAAACGAACTGGCTGCGGCCGCTAAACCAATAAGCGGTGGCATGACGGTACTGCCCACATAAGCACAGGCCATCGATAAACCAATAATAGCTTGAGAAGCGCGTTCCCCAAAACGCTGCGGCGTGAGATGAATAGTATTAGGATAAACTGGCGCACAGCCCAGACCAATCAGTACTAGCCCAGATTTGGCCAGCAGTGGCGACTCGGGAAGCATTAACATCAATACTCCCAATAACAGGGTGAACAAGCCACCTCGTACTAATTGATGCTCAGCCAAAAATGAGGCAGCGAAACCACAGAAAAAACGTCCAACAGTAATGCCCAAGTAATACATGGCTGTCCAAAAAGCAGCATCGGCAGCACTTAGCCCCTGCTCACTAATCAAGTAACTTGCCGCCCATAGTCCTACCCCCATCTCTAGCGAGCAATAACAAAAAAAGGTCAGCAGTTGCAGTTTCACTCCGCTGATCTTAAGCGCACTGCGATTACTCAATGGTTGAGTTACTTGTGGCTGAACACTCGTGTGCTGGCTAAGCGCTCTGCGCCACAACGGCAGCGCGACCAGCAATACCGCCACCAGCGCAAACTGAAGGTAAGAGATATTGGCGTAGCCAGCTCGCCAGCCCAACTGTTGACTTAAAAACCACGCCATTATCATCGGCCCCAACGTAGCCCCTACTCCCCAAAATGAATGTAGGTAATTCATGTGTTTAGACTGATAATTCACCGCCACAAAGTGGTTCAAGGCGGCATCAACCGCACCAGCCCCCAAGCCTAAGGGAATGGCAAACAACACTAAGCCATAAACATGCTCGCTAATACTAAAGCCATACAGTGCAATGGCGGTCATCAATACGCTAACCAACACCACTTTACCGGTGCCCCAGCGATGGGTGAGGCGGGTAGATAACAAGCTAGAGAATACCGTACCGGAACAAACCACAATGGATACCAAGCCCGCAAACTCGATATCACTATTGAGTTCGCGGTGCATCACTGGCCAAGATGAGCCAAGCAAAGAATCAGGGAGGCCCAAACTAATAAAGGCCAAATAGATAATCAGTAGCAGCAACAAGATGGGATCTTCTGTTTAATTATATTGCTCGTCACCTTACTGACTATTTGCCTAAGTGAATAGCCGCTATAGCGATTTTAAGTGTAAGCCAGTTAGCACTTCGTTATGAAAGCCAAGCATGGCGCTTTCAACACGGCTTAATTTTACTCACCCGCCAGATTTTGCTGTTTCGCCTGCTGCCAAGCTTGATGACATAGTTCACTGCCATCAGCCTCTAAAGGCGCTTCGATTAACCAGCGCAGCGGCGCAACCACAGGGCTGGTGACAAAACGTAGTGCGGTTGTAATCAGTCCACCGTTAGCAATAGCAATTTTAAAATCGTCAAAGCTACCGGAAACCTGCACCGGTGTAGCCAAACCAAATATTTGGGCGCGTTTAGCTTTAGGCCGCAACAACATGCTGAGCTGTCGCTGTTTAAAGTCGACTTCCGTTTCACCGAGTACTCGCATCCGGGAGGTATCGGCTAACAATACATGTTGCTCCAGCTGACCATCCTTGCCATCAAACACAGCCACCACGCAGTTTAATACCGATTTATCGGCATCATCTAACTCTGGCACCACCGCATTAGCCAGGCTTACCACCCAAAAATCCATAATGCCGGCTTCAAACTGCTCAGGCCAAACGGCAAAACCTACTTGTCCGTTGGCATTTTCTAGCCAACGACTAAGTTGCTCGAAACGGCTGTTAACATCAATATGCAAACTAAAGCGACCATTCATCTCGCTACCCGGTTTAATCCGTCTAGCAAGTAGACCATAATCAAAGTTGTCGATATCGGCTTTTAGCTCGCTGTAAAAACCTGAATCGAGTGGTGTCAGTAGAGCGCTAAAGTTCACCTCGCCCCCAGGCAAAGCCAACCATAATGGCGCAACACTAAGGCTGCCGTCGTTCACTTGCCAGTACAGCTTACCCTCGCCTAACCAATCTTCACCCGACTTAACCCGCGCCACATCTAGGGAGAATTCGGCGTTAACCTTCCGCAATACCGCTTGGCTTAACAGCGCCTGTGGCGCTTCGGCTGAAAGTGCCGCGTTATCACTACTCTTTTGGTTGTCTTGATTCGGCGCGGTTTTTTCACTCGGCACTGGCGGCAGCCTTTGCTCTAAACCTTGCCAATCCCCCACTTTAAAGTCGTCAAGTTGAATATTGTTGGCATGCAAGGCAATAGCTATCTGCGGCTTTGGTGTTGCAGTAGTTAAACTGGCGGAACCGCTCAGTTCACTATTGGCCACAGCCAACAACATCTGATTTAGTGCATAACCTTGTTGGTTAATCTGTAGCTCTGCGCTCAGCTTAATGGGGCCAAATGGCGGCAGTTGAATGCCGTGTAAATGATCTAACTGGTTCAAACTCGGACTACTTAGTTGCATTGCCAAACGCATGTTGTCGGCTGAAATGGGTCTGGGCAGCGTAGCTTGAGCGCTTACATTCACCTCATCGATACTCAATTTCATATCAATCGGTAGCTCACTGGGGCGCTGACTAAAATCAGCCAAGCTTAAGCTGCTAACTTCAAGCGCCAATGGCAATTGTTTAACTTGCCCAGTTAGCGCTAAACGTAAGGGCTGCTGTGAACTGGCACTTAAGCGCCCTTGGTTTAAGGCGATGTTAACGCTCGCCTTTGTATTAGGGTCAACCAAATGCCATTGGCCGCCAAGCAACTTAGCCGAAAGCCGTGTGTTGGCTAATAACTCGGCTGGATTATCTCCGCTTAATACTAGCTCAAGCTCGGCACGCTCTAGTGTTAAATCGACCTGCTCGGCAATATTCAACTGTTTCAATAATTGCCTCACATTGGGCCGCTCGCTGGCAAGAGAAAAGTCCATGCGTAAGGGTGAGCGACGCAGATCCAAGGTGACATTACCCGCTATTTGGCTTTGCGCAAACTCGCCGCTAAAAGGGGCGTTTTGCAGCCAACCATCTCGCGCGAAAGCCCGCAACTTTATTTGCTCAAGTTGGTGTTTACCCAGTAGCAAGGTGTCGATGGCAACATCTAAGTCGGCATCTTGAATCGACAGACCTTGAGGCAATAACGGCAGATTAATGTCGAAAACTTCGCCAGAGGAGCTGCCGGTAGAGCCATGGGAGGTATTGCTTGAAGAAGGTTTAGCCTGCCGTGTTGGCCACAAGGCTAATAACTGAGTTAAATCGATACGCTGCCAGCGAGAGTGAACTTTCAACAAAGTTTGTTCAGTTTGCTGCTGCGCCCAGCTGACTTGCAAACTGCCCTGACTGTCAACCACTTGTAGCTGGCTAATATCCAAGACCGAACGTCCCTTAGTCGCCTTTAAGGCTAGCTTTAGCTTTGCTTCACCAGCGGCGCTTTTATCCACCCCCAGCCAAGGGGCCAATAAACCGATGCGCGGCGCACTGGCACTAAGCTGCAAACTGGCGCCTTGCTGCCATAGCCCCTTAGGTAGTTCACCATTCAGCGAAAGCTGAACCGCTGGTGAGTCCACTTGCATGCGCACCAACCACGCTTGCTCTTGCCACAAGGCCCGCAGGGGGCTGGTAAGGATCTGCGCACTCAGCGGTATATCCAGCAATATTCCATCGAATTTGAGATTTAGCTCGCTTGCAACACTCGCCTCGATGGTAGCGGTATTAATATCTAAGTTAGTGCCGGAGGGTAGCTTTAAGCGAGCATCTTTAATGCTGTAGTGTAAGCGGCTAGTCTCTATCAGTTCTGCTAGCTTGTTTCCTTCGGCGTTGATCCGTAATACTGAACGACCAATACTGCCAGTACTTCCGGCTAACATCGGGATATGTTTGGCCAGTTTATCTAAGGGGGATTTTTTCGCTGCCAAGCGCACCGAGCCTACTAAGCGTTCATCTTTTACATTGGCTTTAAGATTACCGCGAAAATGGATGTCGTCGATCACCGCTCGCAAAGGGGCTTTCAGCTGCTCTCCTTCAATTTTCAAGGCAACACTTAGCTCTGACACCTGCTGTGCTAGCCCACTAACTTCACCGATTGATAAAGACAAATCGGCATCCGCTTGGTTAAGCCAATAACTGATGATCTGCAACAGCGGTAACTCTTCTGCGGTGGCTTCAAGATCTTGAGCCAACCGTTGCCCGCGGGGCTGATTGGTAGCAACAACATCAACTTGAGTAAGGCTATTCTCAGCTTGTTTTAACCAAGCGCTTAAATCGAGGCGGTCTATCTCAAGTTGACCGTTTATCGCCACTGGCGAGCGTCCATTTAATGCCAGACTTCCCGATAACTGACTACCCGCTAGACTGGCTTGAATCGGTGAAAGACTATATGCCCCCGGCTTACCATCAAGGCGCGTCGCCAACTTAATCGGTGCGAGATGGGCGAAGTCTTCACCGAATAACCGAATGACGGATTCGCTATTTTGCCAATCTAAATTTAGCTCTAAATAACTATTTTGTTGCGGCTGCGGAGCCAGTTGCCCTGACAGGGTTAATTGGGCATCAGCCACTTGCATGACTAATTCAACATTGCCCTCTCGCCCTTGCAATAAGGGCTGCAACTGCCAGCGAGAGTCCAACGAGTAACGCTCATTCAACATGCTGCCATGCGCCTTCATGGCTAGAGTATCGCTATCTAAGGAAACCAAGCTTAACTGTTCAAGCTGCCAATTCAATACCGCTTCGGCAGCTTGGTCGCTATAGCTTATTCTGGCGTCGCTAATTAGGATCTGCTGTTTAATGTTAAAGCTGTAGCTAATTCCTTGCCAAGTAAAGCTCTGGCGCGGTGTCGTCGAGCTATCGCTGGTCGCGGCTAGCGGCACTTGGCTAGCATCACCTGTGGCAAAAAACTGCCAGTTATTTTCTGCTTTACCAGTTTTAATTAAGTCTAAGTGGAAACCATCAAGTAAGATCTGCTCTATCTCTAAACGCTTAGAAAGAAGCGGCAATACTTCTATTTGTGCACTAGCCTTGCGGACTGAGGCAAATGTTGGCTCGCTAAAACCTTGTGGGTTGGCAATCTCCACCCCCTCGACACTAATCGCCGGGCTGAACGACAACTCAAGTTGAATTGGGCCGGTGATACGCACCTTGCGTTGCAACTGTCGACTTAACAGGTTGGTCACTAGCTCACGGCTTTCACCAATTTCAATTTTTAACCCTATCACTAAGGCCGCAACCGGGAGCATTAAGATGGCCAGCATAACCATTAGAACGATTACACTTCGCTTTAGCCAAAGCTTGATAGTTATCACAAGCATCACCGCGCATATAAAGAAAAAAGCTATTAACGCATGGCTAATAGCTTGAATTTAATATTTATATTGTAGGCGGACTAAACGCTAGCAGGTTTGATTAGCAATAACATAATGGCCGGATAAACCCAGTTTAGTGCCAAGCAAAGTTGCCGCAATAAAACTTATTATTGAGGAATTAAGCCCTGCATCAGTGCTGGACGCCATTCGCCAGCCTCGGCATTATAGGCACCGAAACCAGAAGCATACTCCCAATACGCCCAGCTAATATTGCGTTTTTCTGCTTCACGGGCAATAAACGCCGTCCATGCACGTTGATACTCGGCAGCGGCGTATCCGGAGTAAACCCCAAATTCACCCATGTATATCTCAAAGCCACGCCCTGGCTGCTCGTTCCAAGCGCTCACTCTGTCAAACAAGGCAATCAGGGGTTGCTGATCAGATTGCGTGCCCAACCATGGAGTACCTATCCAATCATTAGCGCCAGCCACCCAGCTCGCCCCTTGGTGAGTGAAATGAAACGGTTCGTAATAGTGAACAGTGATAATGGTATTGTTAGCATTCACGCTGGCGGGCAGCTGTAAATGAGTTAAACCGTCGGGATGTCCCCAATTGGCGGTGCCAATTACTATTTTGCGCTGCTGGTCGCCATTGTTTTGCTGGTCGGCCATGTTAGTCCAAATTAAATCAGTTAAGCGAGCAACAATATCATTCCAATCATCATAACCAATACTGCCATTAGGCTCGTTGAGCAATTCAAACATGACTTGCTCTTGACCATATTCGCTAAGCGGAAAGGCTTGACTTATTTGTTGCCATATTCCGACTAAACGCTTGATATGCGCCTCTTGCATAGCCTCACCGTCATTCATCATGGCTTCATAATGATGCACATTGATCACCACTTTAAGCTGCTCGGCTAGACTCCAGTCAACCACTTGTTTAACTCGCGCCATGAACTCAGCGTCAATTTGATAAGGCGCATTGGCAGCGGCATGTGCTGTCCAACGAATCGGGATCCGCACAGTTTTAAAACCTGCGTCGGCAATTCGATGTAGATCTTCTTCAACTAACAACCGTCCGTCGGTCCACTCGCCCTCATTAGGCGCTTCTAGATAATTACCTAAATTAATACCACGCCCCAGTTTTGTTTGAGTCAACCCTCCACTGGCGTTCCACGCATACATGTCGGTGTAATAAACATCGTCAAGTTGAACCTGAGAGTCACTCGGCGCCCCCATGGAACTGCCGCCACAAGCGACCAATAACAAACTCGGCACACTTAATAAACATGCCACTAGCAATGATCTAGATACGTCCATAATAATCTTCTTTATAGTCCAAATAACGCCTGCTAGGCTAAGGGATGTGCGCCTAGCGAGCTAGCTAAAATAACTAAAAAATAGGCAGCTTTTGTTGTGTCTCACAACAAAGTTAAGGCCATGAAAAATAGACTAAACTTATTTCAAGCTTGGCACGACTTTCTGTGAGCGAGGCAGGCTTAATCAGCAAGGAAGCCGCTTAAGGCTGCTGTTGATCATAAATCGCCAATTGCTGATACAACCAATCTGCTGCGTTGATACGCTCGCCGCTTGCCCATTCGATTTGGTAAGGCTTACCACTAAATGAGGATTTGCTGGCTAACTTGTCGATAAACATCTCGGCAGTCCATTTTTCTTTAGCTGGAGCAAACCAGCTGTTTTGCCCGCGACGCAGTTTCATCCTAAGGTGAGCGGCAGCTTCTTGTGGACTATGCTCGGTGCCATTTCGAATAAACCTCAATGGCGCATTTTCAATGGCGCTTAATAAATAATTTATCCGCTGTTGCTGTTGCGGCCAATTGGATTCGGCGGCTTGACAGAGCGGCTGAGCAAAGAGCCAAAAACTGCACACTAATACCGCTGCAGAGAATAAACGGTTAATGCTCATGCTTTCCTCTTTTTCCATATTTGCTAAGTCTACGAGTTTAAACCGATCCGGGATTAGCTCAAGACGACGATTACCCTTAATTTATTCATGGATAAGGCCATCAACTAATCTCACTAAAGCGTGGATATTCAAGCCAATACTAGCTATGATTTTTCATAATAACCAAATAATTAGCTGATGGAGCTGAGCTGAAATGCACTATTTTTGGGTACCTTTTTTACCCATGTTGGGGATTATTGTTCCTTTGCTAAGCAACCGACTCAGTCGCAGTGCTTGTGCCTTTGCCACCGCGCTACTTCCTGCACTGGCGCTGACTTTAATTTTATTGGATATGCCAACGGTGCTACAAGGGCAAGCTTTTGTCGATAGTATTGAATGGATCCCGCAACTTGGGCTAAGCCTTTCCTTTCGCCTAGACGGCTTATCGGTGTTGTTTAGCCTGCTCATTTTGGGCATAGGCTTGTTGGTAATTTTATATGCCCGCTATTATCTTTCTGAAAAAGACCACATGGGGCGGTTTTACTGTTACCTGATCATGTTTATGACCGCCATGCTCGGCATTGTTATGTCTAACAATATGTTGCAGCTATGGTTTTTTTGGGAGCTCACCAGCATCAGCTCCTTCTTGTTGATCAGTTTTTGGTCCCATAGCAGCGAAGCTCGCAAAGGTGCCCGCATGGCACTGACTATTACCGGCGCAGGCGGCTTAGCGTTACTGGCAGGAATTATTCTACTTGGGCAAGTGGTGGGCAGTTATCAATTAGATGTGGTGCTCGACAGTAAAACGTTAGTGCAGCAACACCCCTATTACTATGCCATTCTGGCTTTATTCCTGTTAGGTGCTTTTACCAAATCGGCACAATTCCCCTTCCATTTTTGGCTACCCCATGCGATGGCTGCACCGACTCCGGTGAGCGCTTATTTGCACTCGGCCACTATGGTAAAAGCCGGCATTTTCTTGCTGGCTCGTTTTTATCCGGTGTTGGCGGGTAGCGAAGTATGGTTTGTGGCGGTATCGCTAACCGGCTTATTCACCCTGCTACTGGGAGCTTATACCGCCTTATTTAAACATGACTTAAAAGGCCTATTAGCTTACTCCACCATTAGCCACCTTGGGTTAATTGTTCTGTTGCTAGGTTTGAATACCGAGCTAGCCGCCATTGCCGCGGTGTTTCATATCATCAACCACGCCATTTTCAAGGCCTCGTTATTTATGGCTGCGGGCATTATTGACCATGAGTCAGGCTCGCGCGACATGCGCAAGCTAAACGGCCTATGGAAGTACATGCCGATTACCGCCACCTTGGCCATGGTCGCCTCTGCATCAATGGCTGGCGTGCCCTTACTCAATGGTTTTTTGTCTAAGGAAATGTTCTTTGCCGAAACCTTAGACCAAAGCATTCTGGGTTCGCTATCTTGGTTAATTCCCGTGTTGGCCACCATTGGCGGTGCGTTTGCGGTGGCCTATTCCCTACGTTTCATTCACGATGTATTTTTTAACGGTGAGCCCAAAGGTTTAAGCAAAACGCCGCACGAACCACCGCGCTACATGCGGGTACCAGTAGAAGTGTTAGTCGCACTGTGTCTATTGCTCGGCATTGCCCCTAGCGTGACCATTGGACCACTACTAAATAGCGCCTCGCTAGCGGTATTACACCATCCGCTACCGTACTTTAGTTTGGCGATTTGGCATGGCTTTAACATCCCCTTATTAATGAGTGCGCTGGCCATTGCTGGTGGCTTAGCCATTTATTTAAATCGTAAGCCACTGTTTAGATTTGCAGCCTTATTCCCGGTAATTGATGCCAAAATCCAGTTTGAAGCAGCCATTCAAGCCCTTGTTCGAGCGGCACAGAAAATCAATGACTATTTGGAATCAGGCTCGTTGCAACGCTATGCATTTTGGCTGTGCTTCTTTGCCTTACTACTAAGTGCGCCGCCGCTGTTTGAGCTGGAATCAAGCCAAGGCCCCATCGCCGAAATGCCAATCAATGGCGCCATTATTATCGCGGCTATTTTATTAATCGCGGGCTCTTTGGCCACATTGATTTGGAGCCACTTACGACTAATAGCCCTATTAATGCTGTCTTTAGTAGGTTTAGTGGTATCAATTACCTTTGCTTATTTCTCGGCACCAGATTTAGCACTCACTCAACTATCGGTAGAAGTGGTTACCGTTATCTTGTTGCTACTGGCTTTATATTTTTTCCCCCAACAAAGCCCCACCAGCAAGAGTCGCCCCAGCCACTTTGTGCGAGATTTAGCCTTAGCCTCCTTCTTGGGTTGCGTAATTGGTAGCTTATGTTTTGCCTTAATGACCCACCCGCTCGATAGCATTTCCGATTATTTTATTGCTAATGCTAAAACCGGGGGCGGTGGTACCAACGTGGTGAACGTAATATTGGTCGATTTTAGGGGCTTTGATACTTTTGGTGAAATTACCGTATTAGGTATTGCCGCCTTGGGGATCTACAAACTGATTGCTCGTATGCGCTTATCAATACGCACTAAAGACCACGAAGGGCGAGTATGGGCTAAAGATAAACACCCGCTATTGTTGGCGGTGGTATCACAAAGCTTATTGCCTTTGTTCCTATTGGTTTCGATTTATATTTTCATGCGCGGACACAACCTACCTGGAGGTGGTTTTATTGCCGGATTGATTACCTCAATTGCCTTAATTCAGCAGTATTTAGCGCACGGTGTTGAATGGATGAGCAAACGCGTCAGCATAAGTTACCACTACTTCATCGCCTTTGGCCTGTTGACCGCAGCCTTAACCGGCCTCGGCAGTTGGGCCTTTGGCTATCCCTTCTTAAGCTCGTGGTTTGACTATTTCTATCTACCTTGGATAGGTAAGTTTGAGCTAACCAGTGCAATGATTTTTGACTTGGGAGTGTACTCAACAGTGATTGGCGCCACCCTGCTAATTTTGGCCAGTTTAGGCAAGCTCACCACCAAAGAACGACTCACCGTAGGAGAAAGATAATGGAGTTAATCTACGCCGTGTGTGTCGGCTTCATGAGCGCTTGTGGCATTTTCCTAATGCTGCGTGGTCATACTTTTACGCTGGTTATCGGTTTAACCTTATTGTCTTATGCGGTTAACTTGTTTTTATTTGCCAGTGGCGGGCTAAGCATTGGTGCGCCAGCGGTATTAAATGGCAGCGAGCACTACGCCGACCCCCTCCCTCAAGCTTTGGTGCTTACCGCAATTGTAATTGGCTTTGCGATGACCGCGTTTGCCGTGATATTAGCCATGCGCGGGCGAGCCGATTTAGGCAAT
>NZ_JBNKPP010000308.1:0-15549 GCF_050295395.1 Agarivorans sp. | reverse complement strand
CGCCCAAACGCTGTCTTACCTTAAAATTCAAACCAGCTTATTGCAAAGGCAGTTGAAACAATCTCCCTGTGACTACCAGCAAAGTCTCGAAATTAGTGAAGAAATTCAATCGGTGCTAAGTGCAGCTTATGTACAACTGAGGGAGTTACTATCAACCTTCCGCTTGACGATCAAAAGCGCCCTATTGGTAGAATCGCTGCAAGTATTAGTGGAAGAGTTAGCCAGCCAATATCCACAACAGATTGAGCTGACTACCGATATTGCTAACGACATGGTTGAGGCCAACAAGCAAATTCATATTATTCAAATCGTTAGAGAAGCGATCATCAATGCCTTAAAACATGCTGACTGTGATAAAATTTCAATACGTTGTGTCGGTGATGCGGAACAAATTACCATCGAAGTTGCGGATAACGGTTTACAAGGAAGCAAACTTAAACACCTCGACGAGCACTACGGTTTACAAATTATGCAGGAGCGCGCTGAACGCCTAAACGGCAAAATATGTTTTGAGCAATCACCCAGCGGTGGTGTTTTAGTAAAATTAAGCGTTCCAAGAAAAACTCAATAAGGATTTTTTTAATCATGAACCAAGCTATCAAGATTGTAGTAGTGGATGACCACCCATTAATGCGCAAAGGAATTGTGCAGTTTTTAAATATTGAGCCAGAGTTTCAAGTGGTTGCCGAAGCCGGCAGCGGCGCTCAAGCGGTAGAAATTTGCTGTGAGCTAGAACCCGATATTGTGTTGTTAGACCTCAATATGAAGGGTTTATCTGGCTTAGATACGCTTAAATTACTCAGAGAAAAAAACATCAGCTCCACCATTATTATTCTTACCGTATCGGATGCTAAACAAGATGTCATTAAGCTGATTAATGCTGGTGCCGACGGCTATTTGTTAAAAGATATGGAACCAGAGCAATTACATGAGCAGCTCAAACTGGCCGCCGCAGGCCAGCAAGTGCTGAGCGATGAACTATTGCCCTATCTAAATTGCCTTCACGAAAATGACGAATTTGCCGAAAAACTTGAGACCGTCACCAAGCGTGAATTACAAACCCTTAATGAAATAGCCAAAGGCGCGAGTAACCGTGAAGTTGCCGATAAACTGCGTATTACCGAAGGCACGGTTAAGGTTCACGTTAAAAGTTTGCTTCGTAAACTCAATGCCAAGTCACGGGTGGAACTAACCGTAATGTACTTAGAGCACATGGCTTAAACTAGTCCGAGCAGGCTAGCTAATCACCTAATTAGTCGACATAAATCACCTCACAACAATGATTTATTACTCGTCTTAGTTAACGCTTTTTTGGCATTACAGTTGTTCAGCGATATATCAGCAACTAATCTAATCATTAGAGATAAATTCCACCCACTGGGTTATTCATGAACTTGATGAAACAAGCTAACACAACACATGATACTTCTTGTCAGCAATGCCGAGAGTCACATCAACTGGACTTTGATTTCACCATGGCCTTTCAGCCCATTGTTCACTACCCCAGTCAGCAGATTTTTGGTTATGAAGCCCTAGTTCGTGGACTTAACAATGAACCAGCCTATACCATTATTTCGCAGCTAAACGATCAAAACCGCTACCGTTTCGACCAGCTATGTCGAGTTAAAGCCATTGCACTGGCCGCCGAGCTTAAACTACCAGGCATGCTGAGTATTAATTTTTTACCCAATGCGGTGTATCGGCCAGAGCGCTGTATTCGCACTACCCTTGAGGCCGCAGAAAAGTATCAGTTTCCCATCCAACAAATCATGTTTGAGTTTATCGAAACCGAACAAGTCACCGATACCCAACACATTAAAAACATTGTTGCGCACTATCAGCAACTAGGATTTAAAACAGCTATTGATGATTTTGGTGCGGGTTATTCAAATCTAAATCTATTGGCTGATTTTCAAACCGACATCGTTAAGTTAGACATGGCGCTGATCCGCAACATTGATAAAGATCCTGCGCGGCAAACCATATTAAGACACAGCGTAGCAATGTTTAACGAACTGAACGTAACGGTGTTGGCCGAAGGCATAGAAAGCCGTCAAGAAATGCTGTTTTTACACGATTGCGGGGTCGAACTCATGCAAGGTTATTACTTCGCTAAGCCGGGTTTTCAAAGCTTACCCAAGGTCGACTTTTCTCAGCTTGGTTCTCACTAAAACTAAGCCAAAAAATAACGGCACTTATCGAAATAAGTGCCTAAATCATCAATTTAACGCTTCTGCTTAAATTGTTTATTGGTAAAGCGAGTGGCCGCTAACTGGCTGTTCTTCGCCCCTTTAAATCCACGTTGAGCTGCAGTTCGTCCACCGCGGCGATTATCTGGCGGCACCAAGTGATGTAATCCGTTGCCAATTAATTTGCTTAGGCCCATGTTGTTTAAGCCTTCACGAATAATTGGCCAGTTCTTTTCATCATGATAACGCAATAAAGCCTTATGCAGACGGCGTTGACGCCCTTTCTTTGCTACCGATACCCGCTCACTGGTATGGGTCACCTTATGTAAGGGATTGCGTTCGGTGTGGTACATCGTCGTGGCATTAGCCAAAGGCGACGGATAGAAGTTTTGCACTTGATCCAATTTAAATTTATTTTTCTTCAACCACAGCGCTAAAGTCACCATATCTTCATCTTTGGTGCCGGGGTGAGCCGAAATAAAGTAAGGAATTAGGTATTGTTTTTTGCCCGCTTCTTTGGAGTACTTATCAAACAATTCTTTAAACTTGTAATAGGTACTCATACCCGGCTTCATCATCTTGGATAATGGCCCTTCTTCGGTATGCTCTGGGGCAATTTTTAAATAGCCGCCCACATGATGCAGCGCCAATTCTTTCACGTAGCGAGGGTCTTCAATCGCTAGGTCATAACGCACTCCCGAAGCAATTAAGATTTTTTTAACCCCTTCCACTTTGCGCGCTTCACGATACAACTCAATGGTAGGCGTATGATCGGTGTCCATGTGGTGACAAATGCTGGGGTAAACACAAGACAAACGACGACAGGTTTCCTCGGCCTTTGGACTCTTACAATTAAGCCGATACATATTGGCAGTTGGACCACCTAAGTCAGAAATCACGCCAGTAAAGCCAGGCACCTGATCGCGGATCTGCTCAATTTCACCAATAATCGATTGCTGCGAGCGACTTTGAATAATCCGTCCCTCGTGCTCGGTAATCGAACAGAAGGTACAGCCACCATAACAGCCACGCATGATGTTAATCGAGAACTTGATCATCTCGTAAGCAGGAATTTTCGCCTTGCCGTAGCTAGGGTGCGGGATCCGTTGATAAGGTAAACCAAATACCCCATCCATATCTTCAGTGCTTAAGGGCAAAGCTGGCGGGTTTAGCCAAACAATACGATCGCCATGGCGCTGAGCCAAAGCTCGAGCACAACCGGGGTTAGTTTCTAGATGAAAAATACGTGAGGCATGGGCGTACAGCACCTGATTAACTTTAACCTGCTCATAGGCAGGTAAATTAATATAAACGTTTTCCCAAGGGCGCTTTTTGTCCAGTTGCACTACTATCGGCTTAGCCTGGGCCTCACCAGCTATAGACTCGGTCTCTGGCGGCTCTTGGCTAGCACAATTTTCTTCGGTGTCTGCATAGGGGCTGGAGATCGGATCGATTTTGCCCGGTTTATCCAGATGACTCGAGTCCAAACCACTCCAGCCTGCTAAAGGCTGTTTACGGATCAAGGCGGTACCGCGTACGTCATCTAACTCAGCAATATCTTCACCCTGACTAAGCCGATAAGCCACTTCCACTAAGGGGCGTTCGGCATTGCCGTAAATCAATAACTCCGCTTTTGCATCAAACAATACTGAGCGGCGCACTTTGTCAGACCAATAATCGTAGTGGGCAATTCGGCGCAGGCTGGCCTCGATACCACCCAACACCACCGGTACATCTTTATAGGCTTCTTTACAACGCTGCGAGTAAACAATCACCGCTCGATCTGGGCGCTTACCCCCTTCATTATTGGGCGTATAGGCATCATCATGACGTAGTTTTCTATCAGCGGTATAACGATTAATCATCGAGTCCATGTTGCCGGCTGTCACCCCAAAAAATAAATTTGGTTTGCCCAGACGCATGAAAGGTTCTTTGTTGGTCCAATCGGGTTGAGCAATAATGCCTACGCGAAAGCCTTTAGCCTCCAACATGCGACCAATCACTGCCATGCCAAAGCTAGGATGGTCGACATAGGCATCGCCAGTGACCAAAATTACATCACAGCTATCCCAGCCTAGCGCTTGCATCTCCTCGCGTGACATCGGCAAAAATGGCGCAGCGGCACGTTGTTTGTTAACGCAGGTTTCTGGCTTAAATAGAATGGGAGCGGTATGCATATAATTTGGTCTCAAGAAACGAAGCGCGACATTATATACGTTATCTTAGTGCTGAGGAACCGAATTAACAGCTACGTAACATAGCTGTAGAGCGTATCGCTAGCCAAGCCTATAAATTTAAACTAAAATTTTTATCCACATAAGTATTAGTTTGAAATGGATTTTCCCAGTGACGCTACGATTGTTAATCATTTTGCTACTCAGCCTTGGGCTTATTTCTTGTGCTCAGCGGCCTTCATCTGAATTGCTTGCGCAATTTAAACAGCCCAGCAGCTATCTAGTAGCCGATCCTTCCAGCAACAACTATCAAGATGTTCAACGACTAAGGGACTTTCAACCCGAACGTACCGGGGTATTAGTATTGAGTGATGGTTTGGGCGCTTTTGCAGCACGCATCGCTTTAATCGATAAAGCCAGTCAAAGCATAGACGCCCAGTATTACATGCTTAAAGGAGATTTAACCGGGGACATCTTTCTCGCCCGCTTATTAAAAGCCGCCCACCGAGGTGTTCGCGTACGCCTACTGATTGATGATATTAATACCGCCAGCATGGACGACAAACTCAAAGCCTTGGCCATGCAGCCCAACATCGAATTAAGAGTATTTAACCCCTTCTACCAACGCGGTTTCCGTGGCGGCAATATGTTGGGTGACTTCGGGCGCTTAAATAAACGCATGCATAACAAGTCTTTAACCATCGACGGGTTAGCCACGGTTGTGGGCGGGAGAAACATTGGTGATGAGTATTTTGCCGCAACGGAAGAAGTAAACTTCAGCGATTTCGACGCCTTAGCGATTGGTCCAGTAGTAGAGAAAGTGAGTCAAGCCTTCGACTTATATTGGAACAGTGAACAAAGCTATCCGATTGAAGCACTAAACAGTAAAGACGTAGACAGCCATGCTGAATTTCTCAAATTAGAACAACAGCTTTACCAGAACGATGTAAAGTCATTTATTCAGGCTCACCAACGTTATGCACAGCTATTAACGGATAAACGCATGGCCGATTTTTTATATTGGTGTGATGGCGACGTACTGGTCGACCACCCAGTGAAAGGCACAGACTACCCACAGGATGTATCCCACAATCTGGCTAAACTGTTAACCCACGCAGAGCAAAGCATTCTGCTTAGTTCCCCCTATTTTGTGCCGGGCGAAGCGGGTACCGATGCATTAGTCGCCCTCGCAGATAAGGGCATCGATATTAGTGTATTAACCAACTCATTGGCAGCAACTGACGTGGCAGCAGTGCACGCGGGTTACAAAAAGTATCGCAAGCGGTTAGTGGAAGGTAATGTGTTTTTATATGAGCTAAAACCTAACGCTAAGCAAAAGCAGCGTTTAGCCTTTTTTGGTAAAAGCGCCTCGCGGGCCAGCCTACACAGTAAGGTGTTTGTGATTGATGAAGAAACTTTATTTGTCGGTTCATTTAACTGGGATCCTCGCTCAATCAGTTTAAATACAGAAATGGGCTTAGTGCTCACCTGCCCCGACCTAAGTAAAGAAATTGCCCATAAAGTTAAGATGAACCTGCCCTATAAAAGCTACCAGTTAAGCTTGGACAGTAACAATGATTTGCTCTGGACAGAAGCTTACCGAGACAAGCCTGCCAGCATCTACGATAGCGAGCCACAAGCCAGTATCTGGAGACGATTCCAATCCTGGATAGTTGGCCTGCTACCGATAGAAAGTCAGCTATAAAAGCGAACGCTTAGTGATGATGCCCACAGCCGCCTGGCGCATGAACATGACCATGCGCTAATTCTTCTTCTGTGGCTTTACGAACTTCGGTCACTTCGATAGAAAAGGCTAAATCAATGCCCGCTAGAGGGTGGTTGCCGTCTACAATGACTTCATCATCTTCTACGCCGATGATGACCACAGACTGTTCACCTTCGTCGGTAGTCGCACGAAACTGCATGCCCACTTCTACTTCAACATCTCCAAACATGGCTTTTGGTACCGCTTGAACTAGATTATCGTTGCGTTCTCCGTAAGCATCTTCAGCGGCAATTTCAGCGTCAAATTTGTCGCCAACTTGTTTGCCAATAAGTGCTTGTTCTAAACCGGGTACTAATTGCCCCTGACCTACGATAATGGCAAGCGGCTCTTTGCCTTCTGAGGTATCAAGCTGTTCACCATTTGCGGTTACGGTGTATTCAAAGATGGCAACGTCGTCTTTTGCGATAATCATTAATGATTCCTTGGTTAAATGAATTTGCGGTCACCCGCCGAACCCCGATTCTAATGGCTCAGCGTATAAATTTCTATCCAGCTAGGCAAAAGACTTGGCGCTCTACTACAAACCTTTTAAGTATTGCTGGTTAATTGAAGGCGATAACCAAGCCTGTAACTTCGCCTCGGCAGCCGCATCTTGGCCAATAAAATCTTGGAATAGAGCCACCAGCTGGGTATTGCTTAAGCCGCTCCAAATGGTATCGGTAGCGATGTTGCGTAAGTCGACTAATACATCACTAAACTTATAAGCCAACTCTTTGATAGCCTGAGTATTCAATACATGTTGCTGGCTAAACAGGTGGTTATACTCGTCCGCTTGTTTATCAATAATGTACTGAGCATCTTTTAAGTTGAGGATCCGCGTGCTTTTAGTGCAACGACTCAAACACGACTTGTTAAGCCGCTGCTTTTTGCAACCGCTACTTTGCTGAAACAAACATTGGCGACTGGTTAACAGTTGGTTGGGATGAAAAATACTGTAAAAACTGCGAAAGCCCTTGGGTATAACAATGCGCTGCAGTTGTTTAGCATTTAGCTCATTACTTAAAAACGCCCCTTGCCCCTTATAATGTTGCTGTATACAAGCGATAGCCAAGGAATTTGCAGTATTCATTTGCGGGCCAGCCACCCACGCCAAACCCATTTGCTTAGCCAGCTCTGCCACTCCTAAATTATTAGTCACCAATAACTTGGGTTTCACTTGTGCTAAAAATTGCTTGGCAGCGGCATAGTCTTTATCAATCAACACTGCTGGAAACCACGGATTTAAATCAGGATGTTGCTTAAACAAAGCGATGTGCTGATCAAGTTTATGCGACAAGGTATTAGGCAAAGCCCAAAATACCTCTAGTTCGGCTTGCTTAGTTAAAACAATATCTTGAGCTTGGTTAATCAACACCGCCAAGTTGGGGCTAGTATTGGGGTCATCTTCCATACGGTACTGCGGCAGTTGCACGTCTATCGCTTTAGCTTGGTTTGCCTGCAACTCACGCGGCAGTGCTTGAGCCGAGGCCTGCATGGCGGCGATTTGTTCACGCATCTGCTGCATCAGTGAACTGTTATGCTGATACAACTCTTGCTTTAAGTGCTTAATCTGCTCTGGTTGAGTAAGCTGGCGCTGCTCAACGAAATGGCTCAACGCATTGTTTCTTGGGTTATCAATAAACATGGCTTTACCAATCTCGCCACTTAAATAATTGGCCGTAAAGTCTCGGTTAAACACTTTGTATAAGTTGCTTAAATCCTTAACTAATGGCTGCCCTTGCTGATAACGGTCTAACTGCTCACGCCATTGAGCAACTACGCTAAATACATAGTGCGAGCTTTTTATCCGCCCTTCTATTTTTAGCGAATACACGCCGGCTTTAGCTAGCGCATCAAGCTCAACAAAGGCAGAGTTATCTTTGAGGTTTAACGGAAAAGCATTGCCTTGTTCGGTGGTTTGGTATTGATCGCGGCAGGGTTGGCTACAGCGCCCACGATTCCCCGAGCAGCCGTTGCGAGTAGAGCTAATATAACAAAGGCCAGAAAAACCCACGCAAAAGGAACCATGCACAAACACTTCAATTTTCATCTGCTGAGTCGCAGCATGACGAGTTAAGGCGGTGATTTCTTCTAGGTTTAGTTCTCTAGCTAAATTAACTCTATTCACCCCTAAGGACTTTAAGGCGTCAATTTGCCCCTCATTATGGGTATTTAGCTGGGTAGAGGCATGCACTTCCACATTCGGAAAATGTTGATGAAGCAAATATAGCAAACCTAAATCTTGGGCTATCAGGCCGTCTACATTCAACTTAATCAAGCGATTGAGCAAACGCAGCAAGGCGGGCAACTCACTCTCTAGCAGCATCACATTTAAAGTGACAAATATTTTGCACTGATGCTGATGAGCCAAGTGACACACCGCTTTGAGCTCGGCCAAGGAGATATTCTTAGCCCGGTTACGCGCATTAAATCGATCTAAACCAAGATAAATGGCATCACTGCCCGCGGCTATGGCCGCGTGGATGGCTTCTAAATCGCCGCCAGGGGCTAATAATTCAAAACGAGAATTCATCAATAACAACTAGCAAGGGACAAACAGCGGACGATTGTAATCATCCATTGCTAATAATGCTGAACAATATCGCCTTTGATTAATCTCGGTCAATAAACCAATGGGCCAGCCAGCTATTTGGCTAACAAAGTACAAATAACCAACATTCTCGTTTAAGTCTGCTTACATTTCGTTAGACAAAGAAAATTAGAACAGTGTAAAGTTTAGGCTTAACGAAAACGCTGTTGGTAATCTAAATGGATCTTTCTGTATTACTTATTTTCATTCCTACCTTTTTCTTTGTCTCAATAACTCCCGGGATGTGCATGACCCTAGCCATGACGTTGGGCATGACCATAGGCATACGCCGCACTTTTTGGATGATGATTGGCGAAATGTTGGGCGTGGGTATTGTAGCCGTGCTGGCAGTGATTGGGGTGGCCGCTATCATGTTGCAATACCCTCACATTTTTAGTGTATTAAAGTGGCTAGGTGGAAGCTATTTGGCTTACCTTGGGGTGCAAATGTGGCGCTCGCGCGGGAAAATGGCCATTCCAAGCGAATTTTCAGAGCAAAAACACATAGGCAAACGCCAATTAGCCATACAGGGTTTTATCACCGCCATTGCCAATCCCAAGGGCTGGGCATTTATGATTTCGCTACTGCCCCCATTTATTCAGCCGCAGCAACCACTCGTCTTACAACTCAGCCTGCTAGTATCAATTATTTTGCTTTCTGAATTTGTTTGCATGAGCTTATACGCCAGCGGCGGTAAAACCCTGCGGGTATTTCTCAACAAAAGTGGTAATGTTCGACTACTGAACCGAGTTTCCGGCACGTTAATGATAGGCGTAGGTATTTGGCTGGTCAGCACTTAGCACCGCTTTATTTAATGGCTTGCCGATGCTCGCCTAGTGGCGGCGATCGGCCGTCTAATTTTCCGCTTGGTAAATACTACAACCTGCTTGCTCCTTAGCCAGGTACATGCGTTCGTCGGCGAGTTTTATGATTTGCTCATCACTGTAGTAGCTCTTAGGACCGGTTTGCACCACCCCCATGCTTAAAGAAAAATCTTGATAATGTTGCAAAAAGTTTTCGATCACTTTTTGACACACTAAATAGGCATTATCGGCATCGCAGTCTGGTAGAATTAAACAAAACTCATCACCTCCATAACGACAAGCGGCATCCACTTCTCGAATACTCGCTAACAAGATCTTAGCTACGCACTTCAAGACTTCATCTCCCTTTAAGTGGCCTTCACTGTCATTAATCTGTTTAAAGTTATCTAAGTCGATATAAACCAAGCACAGCTTGGATTCGCGCCTTTGCGCTACCAGCAATTCCCGGTGCAATATATCCTGCATGGCTCTTAAATTATAAATGCCGGTTAGGCCATCTAAACGGGTTTGTTTTTCTAATTGGCGAGTTCGCTCGGCAACCTTCTGCTCTAAGCTCTTGGCATAGTCTTCGGTTTTGCGTTTAGCTAACTCAATTTCCCCTACCAAGCTGGCAATATAGGTATCGAATATCAAAGTAGTGTCGAAATAAAACAACTTATCTAAGGCCGCTAAAGTCGCGGCAAGTTGTTGCGTATCTTTAAGGTGATGACTCAGTAACTCAAATAACAAATCTTTTAGCGTGCTTACTGCCGACAAGTACAACTTTGGCTCTACGCCGATGCGCTTGTGTACCATGCCAATACGCAGCCGATTATTAACGTAGTCTGAATCGCATACCCCTAAGAACAAGTCAGTGATATAACGCCGTTGAGCGGCACGTAAACGGTTTAAAGTCTCAGTATCTCCAATTAACGAGGCTATCTCATCCACTTCGGTTTGAATCTCATAAAAACGATTAACAATGCTATCGACTTCTTCTTCAATTAAGCCTCGCTGCTTGGCAATTAAATCTAAGCCTGCCTCGTCCAAGCCTAATAAAGCCATTCTGTTTTGTATTTCAACTTCACTAATTTGCATCTGCTCAAGCAGCGAGCTATCGGTCGGTTTCATACTACATTCCCTGTGACAAACGATAAAAATATCGGCCAATTTACATCGCTTATTCGGCCAGCCTTAAATCACCTGTATCTGCGACAGAAACTCAGCAAAAATCGGTTCGGGCGGAGTATTCCCCCATCTTCAGCATAATAAACTGAGTGACAAAATACCTTTTTACATAATAACAACAATAGCATGTTAATAACTTTTCAGTTCTGCAGTAGCCTGCTCTTACCTACTGATAAATTTAAGCTTTGCTACTATTAACTTGCTAGCAAAAGTTTAACAACTATAGCTAATACTGTTAGCCAAAAGGCTCATATTTAAGCCTTCAAATCGCCCTCTCCAATCAAAATAATTGTCTCTACACTAAAATTTAGAACTGTTCACAGTTGACACAATGCACCTGTAAAAAAACATCCAAATACAGCCACTTAAACACATAGAGCTGAGCACTTGTTTAAGTGTTACACTTGATAATGATCACAAATTTATTTAGAGTACTTAATAATTTGATTGAGTAATAAGTTGTTTTTCGTAAAACAAGGATAAGTTCCATGTCAACCATACTGGAAGTGAAAAGCCTGTATAAAGTGTTTGGCGATACGCCGCAAAAAGCTTTTCCTCTCATCGACAAGGGCCTAGATAAGGATCAAATTTTTGACCAAACTGGGTTAACTGTTGGTGTTAAAGATGTCTCATTAACCATTAACGAGGGTGAAATCTTCGTCATCATGGGCCTTTCTGGCTCGGGTAAATCCACTCTCGTTCGACTACTGAACCGTTTAATTGAGCCCACACGAGGCAGCGTATTGTTAAACGGCAAAGACATTGCAAAAATTTCTGAACCAGAACTACGTGAAGTGCGTCGCCAAAACGTTTCCATGGTGTTTCAAAACTTCGCCTTAATGCCACATATGTCTGTGCTAGAAAATGCCGCCTTTGGGCTAGAACTGGCAGGCATTGACGAGGAAAAACGCAATGCGTCGGCTAAAGCGGCGCTAGCCAGAGTGGGCTTAGAACCCTACTGCGACTCTTACCCCGACGAGTTATCGGGCGGTATGAAACAGCGAGTAGGTTTGGCTAGGGCACTGGCTAACGACCCCGACATTCTGTTAATGGATGAAGCCTTTTCGGCTCTCGATCCTCTCATTCGTACCGAGATGCAAGATGAATTAATTCGTCTACAAAACGATGATAAACGCACCATTGTGTTTATCTCCCACGATCTCGATGAAGCCATGCGCATTGGCGACCGTATTGCCATCATGCAAGACGGCGTAGTGGTTCAAGTGGGCACGCCCGACGAGATTTTACAAAAACCAGCCAATGACTACGTTCGCTCGTTCTTCCGCGGGGTCAACCCCGCCACTATTTTCAGTGCTAAAGATATTGCCGTGAAAAACCCTGCCGCCGTATTTAAAAAGCATGAGCATGACGGCCCAGCAACAGCGATTCAATTGCTTACTGATAACGACCGCGAATTTGGCATTGTAGTAGACCGTGCCAATAAGTTTTCTGGCATCGTTTCTCTGGAGTCTTTGAAGCTAGCCAAAAAAGAAAACCGCTCTCTCAGCAGTGCCATGTTAGACGACACCATCACCATTGACCCAGAGCTTGCCGTCAGCGAACTGATCACTTCTGTGGCTCAGGTGCCCTACTCGGTGCCGGTTGTAGATGAACAGGGCAAATATTTTGGTGTGATTACCAAGTCACGACTATTGAAAGTATTAGATAGAGAAGAAGCATGAGCAGCGAACAAAATTCAACAAGTGAAACTGCCGATCCTTGGTCGGCCGCGAGTCAAGACACCCCAGCCGACCCTTGGGCTACGCCCGATACCAGCAGCGCAGCTGGCGATGCTTGGTCTGGCGGAGCCAGCGATAGCGCCACCGCAGGTAATGACTGGTTAACCAGCACCGATGTAAGCCAGCCCTTTGACTGGATGGACCCATTTAGAGAGGCGGTAGTGCCTTTTGACCAATGGGTAGAAACTGCATTGAATTGGTTAGTAGAACACGGGCGTCCGATTTTCCAAGCGATTCGAGTGCCCATTGATATTACCTTGCGCTCGTTTGAGACCGCTTTGGTATCCACCCCTGCACCAATCATGTTGCTGATCTTGTTCCTTATTGCTTGGCAGCTAGCTGGCCGAAAAATGGGCATAGCCGCGTTTTGCTCGCTGGTTACCATTGGTTTAATTGGCGCTTGGTCAGAAGCCATGGTGACCCTGGCCTTAGTACTCACTTCGGTCTTTTTCTGCTTACTAATTGGCTTACCGATGGGGATATGGCTAGCCCGAAGCGCTAGCGCCTCCAAAATCGTTAGGCCTATTTTAGATGCGATGCAAACCACTCCGGCCTTTGTTTACTTAGTACCAATTGTGATGCTGTTTGGTATTGGTAACGTGCCTGGCGTAGTGGTGACCATTATCTTCGCCTTACCGCCGATTGTTCGGCTGACAGTTTTAGGCATTCAACAGGTACCAGAAGAGCTAATTGAAGCTGGCCACGCGTTTGGCGCCAGCTCCAAACAAATGCTTTATCGCATCCAACTACCGCTCGCTATGCCCACCATCATGGCGGGGGTAAACCAAACACTGATGTTATCACTATCAATGGTGGTGATTGCCTCAATGATCGCCGTTGGCGGTTTAGGCCAAATGGTATTACGTGGTATCGGCCGTTTAGACATGGGCATGGCATCAGTTGGGGGCTTAGGCATTGTGATTTTAGCTATTTTGCTCGACCGCCTAACCCAAACCATTGGCGTTGAATCTCGGGACCAAAAAACACGTTGGTATCAGTCTGGTCCTGCCGCCATCCTACATTCTGTTTATAAAAGAGTTAAACCCTCTTAAGTACTGCAACACAAGGAGATATGCATGAACACCACATGGAAAACGTTGCTCACCGCAACCACCATGCTTAGCGCGACACTATCATTAAGTAGTTTTGCCGAGGAGCTGCCCGGTAAAGGAATCACCGTTCAGCCAGTACAATCAACTGTAGCGGAAGAAACTTTCCAAACTTTGATAGTAAACAAAGCACTAGAAAAACTCGGCTACACCGTGAGCCCAACTAAAGAAGTGGACTACAACGTAGGCTATACCTCTATTGCCGAAGGTGACGCCACTTTTCTTGCGGTTCACTGGTTTCCTCTACACGCCGATAAATACACCAAATCTGGTGGTGAAGACAAATTCTTTCGTTCTGGAGAATACATCTCAGGTGCGGCGCAAGGTTACTTGATTGATAAGAAAACAGCTGATCAGTACAACATTACCAATATTGGCCAATTAAAAGATCCTAAAATTGCCAAGTTGTTTGATGCCAATGGCGACGGTAAAGCCGACTTAACCGGCTGTAACCCTGGTTGGGGTTGTGAAGGCGTAATTGAACATCAGTTAACCGCCTTTGAACTGGAAGACACGGTAACGCATAACCAAGGTAACTACGCGGCGATCATCGCTGATACCATTGCCCGTTACAGAAAAGGTGACTCTATTCTGTATTACACATGGACTCCTTACTGGGTAAGTGGCGTGTTGGTTCCCGGTAAAGACGTAGTATGGCTAGAAGTACCATTTTCTTCGCTACCTGGCGAGCGTGACGACGTAGACACAACCCTACCTAACGGTAAAAACTACGGCTTCCAGATGAACTCTATGAAGATTGTTGCGAACAAAAAATTCACTGAAGAAAACCCAGCTGCGGCTAAGTTATTCGAAGTGATGAAGCTGAACATCAACGATGTGAGTGCGCAAAACATGATGATGAGCCAAGGTAAGAACAAACCTTCAGATATCGAAGCTCACGTAAACGGCTGGATTAAAGCTAACCAAGCCAAGTTTGATGGCTGGATAGCAGAAGCGAAAAAAGCGGCTAAATAATTAAGCCCAATAGCCGTACTCTAAGCCCCAGCTTGCTGGGGCTTTTTTATTACAACTAAGTGACTACTGTCTGCGCTTAATACCCCAGTAAAGCCTAAACACTCAACTAGCAAGCCATTAACACCAAACGCTCGGCTAATTGAATCAACATCGCTAAACGCCAAGCATTACCTTGAGTCCTAAACGTTGTTAATTAGCGAAAGTTAAGCGATGCTTTTATTGTTTATCGCCAATTGTTTGCAGGGAATACCAATAGTGGATCACCAACCAGCCCTTGAGTTAAATCAACTACGCCCCAGTGTACAAGCGCAAAGTGAAGCCAACTCGCCGCTAGCGCAACTCAAAATGAGCAGTGTGTTTTACACCCATGCCCAGTTAAACCAGCCATGGGGGCTTAAAATACCAGCCATCGCCAATAGCACTATGTTTCACCTAAGTTTACATGGTGAAGCGCTGGTAAAAATTGGGAAACACTGCATAGCCTTGCAAGCCGGCGACTTTATACTATTACCTCACGGCCTAGGCCACGAGATAGTGGATAGCAATAACAGCCCTGCAGCCGATTTATTTGAACAGAATTTACAGAGGATCAGCGAGCATTACGAAATACTCACCATTAGCGGAACAGGCCCCAGCAGTACCACCCTGTGTGGCACGGTGCTATTTGACGGCGAAATTAGTCGCGCCGTGTTTAGCTCGATGCCCGAATACATTTTGATTTCTGGCGATTCACCGGCTTATCCCCTAATCAAGACGATGGTGGACGCAATTCAACAAGAAGCCACCAGCCAAGCGTATGCTGCGAGCCTCATCATTAGTAAGCTGGCTGATGTACTTATTTTGCAAAGTATTCGGGTTTGGATAGCTCAAGTCAGTGAAAATCACCCCGGCTGGCTATTAGCCCATACCGATAAACGTCTCGCTCCCGCCATTGCGCAGATCCACGGTGACCCCGCGGCCCCGCTCAACATAGAGCAACTCGCCAAACTGGTGGGCATGTCGCGCACCAGCTTTATT
>NZ_JBNKPP010000307.1:0-3479 GCF_050295395.1 Agarivorans sp. | reverse complement strand
TTGCGTCTCCGTTGCATAGTTTATTTTTTTGCTTGCCGCATCATAGCAAAACCAGCGCACGGGTAAACCACAGATCGAGACTTTTACTGCCAAAAACAAGCAAATTAATTATCTAAATCGGGTTTATTACGAATGTTATGCTCGCGTAGCTTATTGGCAATGGCGGTATGAGATAGGCCTAACTTCTTGGCCAGTAAGCGAGAGCTAGGATGTTGTGGGTAATGGTAGCTTAATAATAAGTGTTCAAATTCACCCATCGCCGAATGGTAGTCTTGCTGGAGTAAGCTTTCGATACTCACGTTATCTACCACACGTTCGTGGTGATATTTAATATCGCTCACTTGCCAGCGTTTCATACTGCCTATGTCGATGGAGTCATGTAATACTTGATATAGTTGAGGAATATTCCCCGGCCAGCTCAAAGAACTAAGATAGCGTTTCACTTCACGAGTTAACGGCGGTGGAATTTCCTGATGCTTGGCGTATTGAAAATCTAACCACGACTGGGTTAAAGGAACAATGTCTTCCTTGCGCTGGCGCAAAGGCGGAATATTAATGCTGTTTTTGATCACCGAGTAATAACAATCCCCCCCCCATAAGGCCGCTAATTGCTCGGGCGTATAACGACTAGAAAAGAGCAGGTGTTTAATCCCTAACTGGGGTGCGCTTAAGGCGTTCACCGCATCTTCAATTTCATGACTGCTAAGCCGTTCTACATTGCTCAGCAATACCGTATTCGGTTGTTCGGCAGCAATTTCTGCCAATTGCTCCGACAAGCTATATTCCTGATTATGGCAGCTCACCACGTGAAAACGCTCATCGCCGCCCATCGACATTTCATTCAATAGCCGCGCTAAAAAGCGTTTACCAACGCCGGCTTCACCAAACAGCAGTGTCGGTAAGGGGTGATCAACCAAACGTTTAAGTGCGTTTAAGACGCTTTGAGTTTCATCGCTACTCGCCACTAAACGCCCTTCACTAATGCCCAATTCTATCTGCGATAAGTCAAAGCTAGCTTCTAACCAGTACGCCGATTTAAATAACATAATCGCGCCGGGGAGATGAGAAAATAATGCCGCTTCAGACAGTGGTATCACATCCACCATGAATACCCTGCCGTTGAGTTGGATTTCGACAATCTCTCGTTTGCCTGAGCCACTACCAAACCAACGATGCACACTAAAACCGCGTAAGTGCTTACTGATATCACTACTGGCTAAAGGCTGCAGGGTATCGCCACAGGATTGCTCAAAGGCTTGATTAAACTGGCGAATTTGACCAGATTTATCAATCAGTACCACTGGATAAGGCACGTTGTCTAACAGGATTTGAACTTCTTTGTGTTCAACTTCAGAGGGTAAAGCAGAAACGATACGGGCATCAGACACGCCACTTAAACAGCGGAATTCACTAAGCAATTGCTGAGTCAATGGCAACTCTAACTCACTCAAGTGTAAAAATAAGTGCCCTGTCTCGGCGCTCTGCATCGCTTGCAGCGCTAAGCCATGTTTCACTAAAACATTTAATACGGCACTAAAAACCTGCGTATTTTGCTCACAGTTTAACTCTATGCGCATGCTTGATTCGCTTTATTATCTGACAAAGCAGGCCTCTCGAAATGGGCCAATAAAGGCTGGCTGAGCCACCTCTGAATACACCTAATATCTATCCGTAATATACGCTGAATAGCGCCTCTAATCCCCATTGAGTTCATGGTTTCCTAACTCAAATACTACTTGTGCTCCTTTAGTCTAACCAAAAAAGCGAACTTAACCCAAGCGTCGATTAACATTTGTATGAGTTAATTTGAAGTTGGTGATTCTTTTTATTTGTTTCATAAGTTTTTGAACTGACTATGAAGTTCAAAATCACGAGCCGTTACCACCTTTTCTACTTTTCTTAAACGCTGCTCGAAGTCATCAAACTGATGTTCTAGTTCATTTATGGCATGACTCGGTGTATCACCACGCTGCCACACTTTCTCCTTAATGGTTACCGCATCGTCTTGATACAGAGTCTGCGGTCGCTTATCCAAAAATAGCCATGCAGCACCATAAATAATCAGAAATAATCCCAAATTAGTAATGGCTAAGGTGACAGCAAGAATACGAATTAACCAGGTTTCGGCGCCTAAACTGTGGGCTAAACCAGCACAAACGCCAGCCAACTTGCCATTATTAGGATCGCGATATAAAGGTTTATCAAACATTAACGCTGCCTCCAATGCGGAATGCTTTCATCCAATATGCCTTCCAGAGCTTTTAGCCGGCTCGACATTTCTTGCGCGCGAGCGCTCAAAGCATTTAATTGCTCCCGCTCTTGCTCACTGATGCCATGTTCAATTTGGCGTTTACTTTTGTAATGGAGTATCAGCCATAGCGGAGCAACTATCGCCATGAATAAAATTAACGGGGTAACCAACATAGTAAGCATAGGTTCTCCTATTGCTGCTTAAGCTTTTCTTTGAGTTTATTGAGTTCTTCAGCAATTTCAGCATCTGCGCCTAATTCAGAAAACTGCTTATTCAAATCTGAATGCGCTTGCGATTGACCATACATTTCAGCACGTGCTTCTAATTGATCAATTTTAGCTTGGAATTGTTCAAATTTTTCGCGCGTTTTTATGGCTCGCTCATTATCTAGCTGTTGGCGAACCGCTTGACGATTTTGCGCGGTGGTTTGACGAGCCAATAAACCCGCTTGGCGGTTACGCGACTCACTCAGTTTTAGTTCTAGTTGCTCAATCTCGTGTTGCAATTGCAAAAGGCTTTCATCTACTGCCGCTAACTCTTGCTGTTGCTGCTTAACTGAGTCCTCGGTGTGTTTCTTCTCAATTAAAGCCAGCCGAGCTAAATCGTCTCGCTGGCGACTTAAGGCCAATTCGGCTTTACCTTGCCAATCCTCAACTTGCTCTTGCAATTGAGCAATCTTTCGGTGCAATTGCTTTTTATCGGCTAAGACTTTGGCTGTGCTGGCACGCACTTCTACCAAGGTATCTTCCATTTCTTGGATTATTAGCCGCAACATCTTTTGTGGATCTTCAGCCTTATCTAACATGGCGGTGATATTGGCATTAACAATATCAGCTAAACGCGAAAACAAACCCATGATCATCTCCTAAAGCCTTTATGGCGAGTTATTGATATCTTTCCGCATTACTATTACAAGTCTTATGCCATATCTATAACCACCTGTTTATATTGAATTTAATTCAAATATGGCAAATACCACAAAGCAATGTATAGTTAAATAAACCAATTATTAGTCAAATTAACCAATGGATAAGCCTAGTTTATTGGGTAATGCCCCCAGCTTTCTCGAAGTATTAGATAAGGTGTCTTTACTGGCCCCGCTCAATCGCCCGATATTGGTAATTGGCGAGCGAGGAACAGGCAAAGAGCTTATCGCCGAGCGACTTCACTATCTATCAGACCGATGGGATAAAGACTACTTGAGCTTAAACTGCGCTAGCTTAAACCC
>NZ_JBNKPP010000306.1:0-7625 GCF_050295395.1 Agarivorans sp. | reverse complement strand
AAAGGGCTTGGTTAGCTCCAGTGTAGGCATCAACCACCAAATAGTAACTACCAGTGGAGTCCACCGTGATCAATTCAGTCTTATTTACCCCTACAGAGCTAGCCACTTCAGTTTGCTCACCTGCGGTATAGAGAGTTAAATCAAAATCGCTGTTATCTGCTCCACTCTCCCAATCGGCTATTTCTAGAAATAAGCTTTGCCCTGCTTCTAAATCTACTCGGTAGATATCAAGAGCATCATTATTAAATTCAAATTGGTCGCCACTGATCCCCGTGGCATGGCTAGTTAAGTAACCACTCACTACGGTAACAGGGGGGAGATACTGAGCCGTAGCGGGGCTATTGTTACTGCTGTAGTAAGCGTTAGGATCATTAATATCGCTATCCACCACCGTATTGTCTAATACAAAGGCATCACCACTCAGCGAATAGGTTTCAATATCTTCTTCTACACTGCCGCTACTACCGCCACCACCGCAGGCCACCAGAACACTCAGTAAAACTAACACTATCCCTGTTTTCATATACTTCCTTGCTAACAAGTTTGTTTTAATTGATGCTATCAGCATGACCATTTCACTTAATTTTTATCATGAAAACGATCACTTGCGGATAAATCAACGAAACAAAATACGAAAAGCTTTAAGTCTGTCGCCATTGGCTCAACAAGAATCATCCATGATGCCTTGATTAGACTTTTTCGGGTGCCTTTAGTATCTCAGCGGGTGTAGAAGCCGACGCTTCCAAGATGGCTTTTGGTATTGTTCCCTTGGTTGGGATCCCTTTCCCCTCATTGATACTTAGCGAACTGCTGGTAGCATTATTATTTAAAGCCGCCACTTGTTTGCTGCTATTCGACACAATTTCGGCACTCGCAGCAGCGGCTTGAGCCGCTAACTCATCACTAGTAGGTAGCACCTTGGTGGCGCTAGGATCACCCGCCAAGCCGGCAATTAATGCCGTCGCAATTCCCTGACCAAGCTGAGTGAACTGCGCTTCAATATCAGCCCGTAGTACGGTTTGTAGCATATCGGTGCCACCTAAACCAACCGTCAGCGGATTTCCAGTGGCTAAGCCCATACCAAGATCAATCGCGCTAGAGGCTACATTCGATACCGTCTCGCCAACTTCTGGTGCGGCAGCTACTTGCTCGGCAGGCTTGTCACTGGTGGCGGTGCTAAGCTCATCGACGGCCTTCGTTTTGTTAGAGGTACTGGATGAGAATACTGATTTTAAGGTCTCACTAAAGCTATTGGCCGTATTAGTCTCGCTGCTAGCCGTATGCTTATTAGTCTTCAGCAAAGTGGGTTTATAATCCACATTGTTGGTAGCTAAGGTAGTTGAAGATGTCATCTTTGCTCCTTTACTTACTCTAGTAATTACTATTATCGTTAAACTCAAATGGATCGTTGGCTACGGCCACAAGTACGTCTCTAATTTGAATATTGGCCATGTCTGAATAGCGCGCAGTTCTTAATACGGCTCGGTCGGACTGTACTGATACCACCGTCAATTGAGTATCATCAGCATTGAAAATTGGCCCACGTAATCCACCATCTAGATTCATCAAATATTGCTGACGGACCAATTTAAATTTATCACCCTTTCTAACCCCATTGGTTTGTCCAATATTAATAACCACTTGGTCGTTATACAAACCCACCACCGTGGCTAAACTTTGTCGGCAATACACTGCATCTTCTACGTCACTCACAACTTCAGCTATATAAGAGTCAATCAGATTTCCGTAGGCTGAAGACCAAAACGTTTCGCCAGTAACATCCAGCTTCATGGTGACATCAAACGGCCATTCACGATTAGATGCATAATTCTTACGCAAAATCGTTTCACCATTGATACCGTCAATCACATAAAGCTTCATCTGAAAATTCCTTTGCTTAACAGTGCTCTTTATACCTAACAGATTACTGGTTGTTTCGTTATAACTAGACATATCCGTAATTTGGCCAAACAAAATATATTGCACATCGTATTTAGAAGACAAAGTGCGAGCCACTTTGAGCATTTGCGGTTCAATGTCATTTGAATAACGACCATCAAAGGCGATTTGCCGAGTCATTAAGTGCCGAGCATCAATGCGCCTATTGCTACTCTTAAATCGATGAAATAGTCGCCGCGATACTTCTTCAGGGGCTCGATACAACCCTCCTAGCTGAGCATGCTCTCGTTTCTGTAGTTGAAATGGTCCAACGAATAAGGTTTTAGCATAGCTATCTTTTTCACAACTATTAATCGGAAAGATATCTGCGGCCACGGTTACGGAGATTTTGTCTTCAGAGATATTTTCCAACAACAGTTTCATGTCATAAACTTCGCCGTTGGTTCTAACAGTTAACTCATCGGTTTCAAGTATTCCTGATTTAACGACTTGTAAGGATTTTACGCTAGCGCCTCCTCGATACATTAGCGTTAATAAAGCATCTTTAATCGCTTGCTGACGAGCCTGCTCCACTTGGCCGTCTACAATTTTGGCACTACCTTCTCCTTCAAACCATACTGCATAACCCATATACGGAGGCACCATGAACAATAGGAAAATTCCGAATACTCTTAATAAACGCATTTGTTACCCTCTACAAAGGCCATAAACTGCCCCCGAAAAATGAGGATAACCAACCTTGAGTTTGCACATCGGCATGATCGCCAGTGCCGCTAAATTCTATTCGCGCATCTGCGACTTGATAGGAACCAATTGAATTGTCTTCAGCCACATCTAAGGGGCGAACAATGCCAGTAAATCGCATGTATTCTTTACCGTTGTTAATCACCAACCATTTTTCGCCACGCACCACTAAATTACCATTGTTTAAAATGTCGACCACCGAAACCGTAATACGACCAGATAAGCGATGTCGCTGATTAGCATCTGAAGAACCTTCAAAATCCTGTTTTTGCTTCATCTCCAACTCTACCACTCGACCATTAATAGTTAGGTTTCCTCCAGGTATTTTAATTGGATCTAGTTGATACCCATTTTCTTTACCCAAGTTTGAGCTAGCAGACTTTGTGGCTATAGCTTCCTCTTCTAAGATAATGGTAATGGTATCGCCCAACGCAAACGGCGGAGTATAGCTGTATAAGCTTCTAGAAGTATTACTATTAAACATGGACCCGGTCACAATCACCGGATCCGCGGCCGGGCTAGGTTCAATTGGAGCATAGTAAGGATCATCTGGGGTAGGTGAACGCTGATCGGTGCTCACCGTTACTTGTCGTTGGCTTTGGTCTTGTTGTTGCTGCACGTTCTCTGCGACCTGTTCAACGGTGTCGCTAACTGTAGAACAAGCCGCCAAAAGTATAATGCTGCATAATACAGTAACTCGAGTAACTAGGATGCTATTGTTTATCACGTCAGTTCCATTTGTTATATCTATACTACCTGTAATAGGCACTTCATTTTAGGGGGACCGCTATGGCAGATAGCAAGGCAGATGCCACAAAGATTCAGAAAAACAAATTATTAGAGCAACCTCTCTCGCCTAATCCTCATTCCAAGCCTCTGACCAGAAACTAATGGCTTACATTAAAAGTAAAATTAGAATAAAAATTCTAAAAATAGTAAAATTTTAGTTATAAACCCTAAACTTAGGCATCATGCTAAAGTTTGAAGTAGTGAAGCCGATAATCTTACTCAGATTTCATTGAGATCAATATTAATGCCGCATCAAATATAGCTCGGCAATATTTGCCTCTCTGCGGAAGAAATACGCCACCATGGGAATAATTTTGCCTTATTTCCACTGTAGTTATAGAGGCCAAAGGCTACCTCCCATCATAGAAGATAACCATCCTTGAGTTTGCACATCGGCATGATCGCCAGTGCCGCTAAATTCTATTCGCGCGTCTGCGACTTGATAGGAACCAATTGAATTGTCTTCAGCCACATCTAAGGGACGAACAATGCCGGTAAAACGCATGTATTCTTTACCGTTGTTGATAACCAGCCATTTTTCGCCACGCACCACTAAATTACCATTGTTTAAAATGTCGACCACCGAAACGGTGATGCGTCCCGATAAACGATGCCGCTGCTTGGCATCTGAAGAACCATCAAAATCCTGTTGCTGTTTCATCGCTAACTCAACCGCCTTACCGTTAATGGTTAAGTTACCTCCAGGCACTTTTAGTGGGTCAAGCTGATAGCTATTTTCCTTGGCTAGATTGGAACTGGCCGATTTGGTGGCGGTAGCCTCTTCTTCCAGCAAAATAGTGATGGTATCGCCCAAAGCAAACGGTGGAGTGTAACTATATAAACTACGCGATGTTTGGCTGTTAAACATTGACCCTGTCACTATCACTGGGTCTGCGACAGGGCTGGGTTCTATAGGCGCGTAAAAGGGATCATCAGGAACCGGAGAACGATTATCGGTACTGACTGTGACCTGTCGTTGTTGGCGGTCTTGGTGTTGCTGCACATCGTCAGCGACTTTCTCTATACTATCGGCAATGGTCGAGCATGCTGATAATAGTGAAATCATCATCAACGGTAATAATCTGCAAGTCATTCGTCTATTCCTGCTTACGTGAATTTGTTTAGTCACAGTGAAGAATTTATCCAGCCAAAAATTCAGTTTTGTTTATATTTACAAACACCATTAAACAAAACCTCAAATTTCAGAATAAAAACACATAACTCAAGCAGAAACATATCCTTACGAACAACCACTCGACAATTTATTACTCAAACGACAACAATCCGTCGCTTTTCGATTTATTGAGAATAGCCAATACATATGCAAATAAAACACCAATTTATAAAAATATATTGGTGTTTTATTTCGATTTTATACGGAAAATAATTAATATAACGCTAAATTCGCGGATAAATAAAATATGCAAAATAATAGCAAAAAATAGATGATTTACCTGTTAGGTCAAATAAACCTAGTAAATATTCACTTAAACTCAAATTGACGATAACAAAAAGGAGGGCATTCAATTCAGATATACATGGTCTGTCGGCCATAATGTGCTAATCCCAACTGTCAACATTAACAGTCTCATAGGACAACTTGGTGATTGCAGCAGCCAAATAAATCAATACAATTTACATCATACAAAAATAACAATGACATGTATTAGTCAAATTAAAATTCATCCTTCACCCGAAGGTTGATTTGCAAGCCGACTAATTAATACTAATCTTGTCAGTAAAGTCTTATTTATTGCAGCGAGTATTATCGCTCAATAAAGCCAACCTAAGGCTTTCAATGCCAGGGCTAAAATCAATATCGAATGGCTTGGTTTAGGATTAGTAACGCAAAGGAACTACAATGCTTAAACTTCAGAACATCAAGGTAAAACACAAGCTATCACTGCTTATCGGCATCGCCATACTCGGCTTTATTGCCATGTTGCTGATCTCTGCCAATACCTTAAAACATAATCTACTGAGTGAACGCGAGGCCCAACTCAATGCGGTAGTAAACGCAGCATTATCGCAAATTGCCGCGCTTAACCAGCAACTTCCCCCTGAACAGGCCAAACAACGCGCCGCCGAAATCATTAAGTCCATTCGCTTTGATAACAACAACTACCTATTTGTTATGAATAGCTCCCGACACATTCTGGTTCACCCTATTCAACCGACATTAGAGGGTAAACAGATGGGCAATGCCGGCCGCAACTCTGACCAAGGTTTCTGGTACCAAATGGTTGATGCTGGTAAACAGCCACAAGGCGGCCTTGTCACCTATCCTTGGCATGATGAACAGGGCCAACCCGCAGATAAAATAGCTTACTTAAACAATATTAACAGCTGGGACTGGATCATAGGCTCAGGCATGTTGATCAACGATATTGACAGCGCAGTACATCAACAGACTACCAAGATGGCTTTGGCTACCTTAGTTATAATCCTGCTGATGGCGGCCTTAGGTTTTGTTATCACCCGTGCCATTACCGGTCCGCTAGACTCCATCAAAGATGTAATGCTCGCCATCAGCAAAGGAAACTTAACAGTGACTGTCCCTGCGTTTGGTAAAGACGAAATCGGCCTAGTAGGACAGCGCATTAACGACAGCATTGCCTCAATACGCGAAGCCTTAAGTGAGTCGGTAAGCTCCGCTAAAGAATTGGCCAAAGCTGCTTCACGTATTGCATCCTCTGCTGAGGAAACCAGTCAAGCTATCACCGCCCAGCACGATCAGTTAAATCAGCTAGCCACAGCCATGAATCAAATGTCTGCCAGCATTGCCGAAGTTGCCACTTATACCGAGTCAACCGCCAGTAATACCATGAACGCCAATAGCGAAGTGGGTAAAGGAAATAAAGATGTTAGCGACAGTGTTAATGGCATTAAAAACTTGTCGAGTGAATTGAAGCAAGCTTCATTACAGGTAGAAAAACTAAAAGAAGGTGTAATTGAAATCAGCGATGTCACCAATGTCATTAGTAGCATCTCAGAGCAAACAAATTTGCTCGCATTAAACGCGGCCATTGAAGCAGCTCGCGCCGGCGAACAAGGTCGAGGCTTTGCGGTAGTAGCAGATGAGGTTCGCAGTCTAGCCGGGCGCACTAACCAATCGACTGAAGAGATCCAAGCCACAATTAACCGCTTGCAAAAATTGGCCATAGACACCGCCACCATGATGGAAAAGAGCACTGATTTAGCCGACAGCAGCGTCCAATCGGCAGAGCACTGTGGCAAAGATCTACAAGATATAGTGGCCCATATACAAAATGTCGCCGATCAATCCACTCAAATTGCCACTGCCACCGAAGAACAAAGTGCCGTGGCCGAAGATATGAATCGCAATGTTTCTGGTATTAGCGATGCAACCCAAGAAATGCGTGAAGCTTCGGCCTTTCTAGCATCGGAGAGTGAGACCCTCGCCGAGATGTCCCATCAGCTGGATGAAAAACTACAGCGCTTTACTTTACACTAAGCAGGAAGTGACTAGGCTCTATGCCCATGCATTGAGCCTTTTATATTATCCCTTATCAATCATCTCTGCTTTGTCACTTAGTTGCTAGCCATTATACCTTGGTGCCAAAGCGCCACACCGCGAAGGTGACTATTTACTTGCTTAGCCCAAGTTTGTTCTTCCCCATAGCCTAATTAGCTATTACTCACCAATTCAATTGTTAGCTTCGCTAAAGGAATTCAAATGAGCAGATAACTCAAAGCTCTTAAAGGGGTGAACGAACCAACAGAGCTTTCACAGCAACATGTTGTACAGACTTTGCCTTGCACAGATACGACATGGTACTAATTAAAGGCAAAGTACCCGGGCTAATCTGGAACGCGCTGTAGTGAACAACCCCAAGGCTCATGTCGTTTGACCGCATAATTAGCTAAGCGCGATTAGTTTTCAAGCGTTAGTGCTTAGTGGCTTTCTCATGAGAAAACTATGTAAGAGACATACACCTAGCCTTATACATGGGGAAGCAAGAATTTCGGACAAGCCTGCGTAGCGAGAGCAGTGCTACTACGAACTGAGGCCCCTAGTAGGCTAATTGGTTGCGGTTTTCAGGCAATAAAAAAGCCCTGCTCATTGAGCAGGGCTTAGTATTGGAAGCCTGGCGGTGACCTACTTTCACATGGGGAAACCCCACACTATCATCGGCGCAGTTGCGTTTCACTTCTGAGTTCGGCATGGGATC
>NZ_JBNKPP010000305.1:0-5143 GCF_050295395.1 Agarivorans sp. | reverse complement strand
TTAAGATCAGCGCATGTAGATAGTTATCTTCGCGGCTGGCTAAGCCATTGGTGAGCAGACCTATGGCGCCGCCTTTTTGTTTAATGTTAGTGGTATTAAATAGTTCATCCATCAAGGGGCCAAGTTCTGCGCCTTGCTTAAGCGCTTGAAAAACCGAAGGCGGTAGCGGCATGTTAGCGCTGCGGCCCACCGCGAGTTGCTGCGGGTTGGCAACGGCCACATAGGCGAAGGTGGCGGGGCCATCTTCAAATAAGTCTACGCCTCCTTCGATGGCTGCATAAAAGTCGGCTTGGTGCTGCTGTTGGCAAAAGCGCAGCCGATTAATCGCGCCGTCGCGTGTTTGCTGGCTGTTAATTGGTTGTTCGGGGACTTGCGAAGGGGCATCTACCCCTTGGCAGTCGATATCGGCATTGGGATAGTACAGCGCTAGCGCCTTGGCTACCGCGCGTACCTTAACCGGATTACGCGAACCAACAATAACTTTAAGTGATGTCATGGAAATAGTGCCTTCAAAAATAGTTAACTTGCGCAACATACTGATGTATATGGCTAAAGCAAGTGCTAAGTGCCGGTGTTTAGGTTTTTAGTTGTTCGTCAATACTTTTACAGGGCACTCGCGAGTCAATAATGCGCCCATCGCGCTGCGGTTGTGAGCCGGGACGAATATCCCAATTAAGCTGGTATTTTTGATTAATAAGCTGCACCAGTTGGTAAAACGAAAGCCCTTGCTCGTTACCACCAACATGATAAATACCGGCTTTAGCTTGCTTGGCTAAGTCTATTAAGCACTGCATGCTGTGTTCAACATAAGCCACCGCTGGTAGCCATTGGGTGCTCGCTTCTAAATAACCCTGGTTATCGTGCATGTCTCGAACGTGGGTCAGCAGATTATCGCGCTCGAAGTTGTCGAACATCTGCCACCCAAGTCGAGCAATAATGGTATTAGGATTGGCCTCAAGCGCAGCTTGTTCGCAGGCGATTTTATAGCGGCCATAATCGTTGACTGCATCGGCTGGATGCTCTGGGCTAAACGGGCCAGTGCTCTCGGGGTTAAATACGCTTTCGCTGCTAGTAAACAGCAGTGGAATGTCGAGCTCGTGGGCAATGCTCGCCAGCGTCGCCAGCCAGCTTTCTGGGCCAGTGGCTAAGTGGAAAATAGTATCGATTTGCTGGGTTTTGATAAAGGCCAATTGCTGCTGGCGTTGGGTAATGTCCAGCTGTTGGCGATCAAAGCCGATAACCTCTATAGCTTGCGCCTCTAAGGCTTGTTTTAGATAAGGAGCAAGGCGGCCGTTTAAGCCGCTAACTAATACACGTTGCATAGAACACTCTTCAGTTAACCGAGGAGAGTATTATGCAAGTTAAGCTGCTGTGCTACTAGTGGCTTTAGTCGCTTTGCCGCAAAAGTAACTGGGCTTGTTGGCCAAGGATTTTTATCGCCTGTTCAACTGCTTCAGTAGGAGAATTAGCATAACTTAAACGTAAGCAGTTACGATACTTGCCTGAGGCTGAAAATAGGCTGCCCGCGGCAATGCCGATGTGGTAGGGGCGTAAGTGTTGATTTAGCTGAAAGCTGTCGATTCCTTCCGGTAAGGCCAGCCATAAAAAGTAACCGCCCTGAGGAAAACTCACTTTGGTTTGTTCGGGCAAGTAACGCTGTACCCAATGCAGCATGATGTCTCGGCGCGCTTGATAATGCTGTTTGCTTAGGCGTAAGTGCTTATCGTAATAGCCTTGTTCAATAAAGTCGGCAACCGCCAATTGTGGCAAGCTGGCAGACCCCAAGGAGCTGACGAATTTTAAGTGAGTGAGCATGGTGCTATAGCGACCAGGAGCCACCCACCCCAGTCGCAAACCGGGAGCAATGGTTTTAGAAAAAGACGAGCAAAATAGTACCCGCTGTTGGCTATCGTAAGATTTTAAGCTGCGAGGTCTAGGATAGTGGTATACCGTATCGCCTAGAATGTCATCTTCAATAATCGCGAAATCGTATTTTTCGGCCAGCGCTAACAGTTTTAGTTTATTTTTCTCCGGCATGATGTAGCCAAGTGGGTTATTAGAGCTGGGGATCAGCTGCAATACCTTAATTGGCCACTGCTCTAAGGCTAATTCTAAGGCCGGTAAACTAATGCCATTTTGCGGATGGGTGGGAATTTCTAATACTTTTAGCTGATTTGATTGAATCGCCTGCATCGAGCCATAAAAGCTTGGTGAGTCTATGGCGACAATATCGCCGGGTTGAGTTAAGGCTTTTAAGCTTAATGACAAGGCTTCCTGACAGCCTGCGGTGATTTGAATATTGTCGGGGTGCACCTGACAACCAGAGTGTTGCATTAGCCGAACGATTTGCTCACGTAGCTTTAATAAACCATTGCCTTTGGCGCAGCTAAAAACCTGCTTACTTTGTTGCTTGATGTTTTCGTTCATCAAGCGCTGTAAGGGTTTTAAGGTACTAAAGCTGGTATCGGGAGAGCCTCGCCCCAAGGCTAAAAAGCGTTGGCTTGATTCGGTCATGGTTAGCGCGAGAACTTCTTGCCAGTTATCTATCAGCACTGGGCGCTGTTCAGGTTGGCTTAGCTCGGGTAGGGGCGCTGTTTTTAATGGTGATTTTACGTAATAACCCGATTTGTGTTTACTGTATACCAGCTCAGCATCTTCTAATAGTCGATAGCTTTCTTGTACCGTAGAAATACTTACTCCACGCAACTGGCTCATGGCTCTAATTGAGGGCAGCTTTTGTCCCACCGGGTAGTAACCTTGTTGGATTTGCTGTTTGAGTTCTTCAGCAAATTGTTGATAGAGGGTCATCGCGATTCCTGCGCAAAAACATGGCCTAGTAGTAGCACATTCATATACAGATGAAAAATATTTGCTAGTTAGCGGTACAGATTGTTCGTCTTAAGCCAGTACAGTTGCCGATATTGGCTGTCTGTATCGGACAAAAATAATATTTTTGAATCTGTAATGAGGCGCGGCGCCAACTTAAGCTGGAATGGTCATTTCGCTTAACAGGAGTAAGCGCATGTTAATTGCCAGCCAAGTCGCTACCGTTATAACTCGCCTACATGCCAAGGTGGCTGAATATCGAGCCTTAAGCCGCAGCAGAAGAGCGCTGAGGTATTTGAGTGATGCCACGCTGCGTGATATTGGGGTTACGCGGCAACAAGCTATGGCACAGGCTAGTTTGCCGTTTTGGAGAAAAAGCCAGCCTGTTCAGAAAGCGGTTAAAGCTAAGCCTAAAGCGAAGCAAAGTCAGACTTTGGAAGTGAGTAAATAATCCGTTGCTGCATGCTGGTAGCGTGTCACTTTAGTTTTGTTCGAGTGTGGCTTAGCGGTAGCGCCTAAACTTACTTCTTGGTCTGCTTTAAGTGGCGCTTAAACTACTTGTTGCTAATGATTTTTCGTTGCGCTATTAACAAGCGTGGTTAAGCGCTTGTCTGACAAATTATAATTGCGTAGGCTTGGGGCAAATATGCTGAGGACTAAGCCGTGTTTTTTGTTATCGCCTTAACTGCAACCTTTGCCTATGCCCTGCAAGGGGTATTAATGGCCAAGGTTTACCGCCAATCTGACCGACTAAGCTCGGTGGCCTATCGAGGCTTGAGCTTGCTAATTAGCATGTCACCCTTGTTGCTGCTGGTACCTCAGTCTGCCTTTGTTGAGTTTTCTGGATTAGTAGGGCAGTTGCTGCTGGCGGCTAGTTTGGCGGCATTAGCCAATTGGGCCAATGCCATTGCCTTTGTTCGTTTGCCTGTGGGCATCGCTAGCGCCTTATCTATGGCTTTCACTGCGCTATTTGTGGCCTTGCTTGGTCAAGTGTTTCTCGATGAGCGACTTAGCCCTCAGCAATGGCTGATGGGGGCGGTGACTTTGGCTATGGTATTGTTATTAGGTGCTAGCCAACGCCGTGGTACACCTTTGACTTCTTCCGATTATCGCCCGCTTAGCGGCATTTTAGCCAGTGCCGGTTATGGTAGCTTAATGAGTTATGCGCTGATATTAGTGGCGGGGATGTCGCGCGCTTCTCATCCATTTTTGGTCGGTTATGCGTGGGAGGCGAGCATTGGCTTAATGGCCATGCTATTCGCCCTAGCTAGAGGACGAGTAAGTGCTAAGCCCGGCTTTCAGCGTATTTCTTGGTCTCGCTTTAGACAGATCCTAGTATTTGCTTCACCTACCGCGCTGGGGACGGGTTGTTATGCCTACGCTATGACCTTGGGGCCTTTAGCGATTGCCGCTGCGATCCTCAGTACCATGATGGTATTTAGCATGCTACTCGGCTGGTGGTTGTTAGCAGAACGTCCTCGTTTAAGGCAATGGGCAATGATGAGCCTAGTGTGCATGAGTGTGGTGGCCCTCAAGCTAGTCAGTTAGTTTCTCAGCGTTTTGCGTGGTGAGTCTAGCCAGCATGAAGGTATTTAGCATGCTACTTGGCTGGTGGTCGTGAGCAGAACGTCTTCGTTTAAGGCAGTGGGCAATGATGAACTTGGTATGCATGAGTGTGATGGCGTTGAAGTTGGTGAGTTAGTTTTTCAGCATTTTGCCGAGTTATTCGGCTAATTGGCTTGAAGTGTGAACATTATCTCGTTTTTATGTCCGCTCACCGCAATTATTGCTGTTTTACCACTCAGATGGCTTCGAGAGCTTATGTTGCCTATTCGCTAAGAAATAAATGTTCCTCGGGCTGTAAAAATTTTTATTAGCAGTCAATGCTAAAAAACTTATGAACAATAGTGGTTTAATGCTAGTTATTTGAATTTTTTTTGTGATGGCTCAATATAATCTCGATTTTTGACTTGAAATTGGTTTTTCATTCTATATGGTTACGCACTGACCAATTATATAGCTTCAAAGAAGGATAGAAAGAAGCATGAAACCACAGTCAAACACACTTATTCGATTTATTACTCAAGGTAGTCTGGTAATGCAGATCCTTATTGGTATTGTCTTGGGTAGTCTCCTCGCCACTGTAGCGCCCGAATTGGCGCTCTCGTTTAGCTTGTTAGGTAGCCTGTTTGTAGGGGCTTTAAAAGCCGTTGCACCAGTACTGGTATTTGTCTTGGTGGCTGCCTCGGTAGCAAGCCATAAGCGCGGACAAGATACGCAATTACGTCCCATCATATACTTGTATTTATTTGGTACC
>NZ_JBNKPP010000304.1:0-9090 GCF_050295395.1 Agarivorans sp. | reverse complement strand
ACCAAATTCAGGTGGGTCGACTAAACGAAGTTTGCCCAACTCAAAGCCGATGCTAGGGAAAAAGCGCCAAGATAAATCCCCTTCTATTACCAAGTCTCGCCCGGTCGCTTCTTTAGTTTTATTCACCAACAGCTGTTTAATATCGTCGGTATTAACTAAGGAAACGGCCACCACTATTACTACAACAAAAGCAATCAGCACAGCGGCTATAACATAAAGCAACTTTTTCATAATCTTCCCTAACAACTAAGTCATATCAACAACAGCTTATACTATTGATGATAAGTGAGTGACTTACAAATAATGCGCTCAATCTCTCAGCACTGGAAACCGCAAAACCGCGAGTTAAGAAGCCAGTAAATGACGAATTTTGGCATTAATAATATCGATAGCAATGCGATTTTTACCGCCGCGAGGTACGATAACATCGGCGTACTGCTTAGAGGGTTCAACAAACTGCAGAAACATCGGACGAACCGTATTGTTATATTGTGCCAATACCGAATCTAAAGTGCGCCCACGTTCCTTTACATCACGTTGTATGCGCCGAGCCAAACAAATATCCAGTGGCGTATCTACGAAAATACTGATATCCAATTGTTCGCGTATTGCCGGATCGGTAAATAACAAAATGCCTTCCAATACAATGATCTTGGTGGGCGCAACTGTTTTGGTTTCTGGTAAACGATTATTCACTTTATAGCTGTACTGCGGCTGCTCGATGCTAATACCTTGTTTTAACAGTTTTAGCTGACTAACTAATAAGTCGTGGTCCATCGACTTGGGATGGTCATAATTGGTTAGCTTACGCTGCTCTGGCGTAAGATGGCTCTGGTCTTTGTAATAGCTGTCTTCATTAATGACGGCAATACAACTGTCCCCTAACTCTGCCCGAATATCATTAACAATAGTTTGGGAAAATAAACTTTTTCCAGAAGCCGATGCACCTGAAATACCAATTACGACAATATTATGATCTTGATTTTGCATAGAATAAGCCCAGTAAGTTTGCCGCAATTATATGCTCAAGCTTAGCATTAGTCATCAATAGTGGCCTTCGAAAGCCCGCTTTTAAGCAGATTTTAGTCACCAAGTATAAGCGGGAATTGATTGCTTAGATTATTGAACGCAAGGCGACAAATCTCCCTAAGCACTACATTGAAATTTGTCTTGGCGAGTAACAAATTTTTCTGCTTAAGTGAGTGTGCATAAAGCGAAAATCCTTGGCCAAACAACATCTCCCCCTAGGCATTATCCTTAGCTTAAGGTAACATTGGCTGCCTTGAATTACCTGTTAATTGACTGAGCTTACGTTAAATCCCATGACAAACGAACAACGCAAAATACTGGTCACCAGTGCCTTACCCTATGCTAATGGCCCTATCCACTTAGGCCACTTATTAGAATACATTCAAACCGATATCTGGGTTCGTTTCCAAAAGCTGCGTGGTAATCGCTGTACCTACGTGTGCGCCGATGACGCCCACGGCACTCCCATCATGCTAAAAGCTCAGCAATTGGGAATGACACCGGAACAGATGATTGAACAGGTTCATAAAGAACACAGTGCGGATTTTAAAGATTTTCATATTGAGTTTGATAATTACCACTCAACCCATAGCCCCGAGAATCAGGCGCTGTCTGAAGAAATTTATAACAAGCTAAATCAAGCCGGGCACATTAAAACAAAAACAATTTCTCAATTGTTTGATCCTGAGAAAAACATGTTTCTGCCTGATCGCTTTGTTAAAGGTACTTGCCCTAAATGTGGTAGTGAAGACCAAAACGGTGATAACTGTGATAACTGTGGCGCCACTTATAGCCCTACCGATTTAGTCTCTCCTAAGTCGGTGATTTCTGGTGCCGAGCCGGTGCTAAAAGATTCTGAGCACTACTTCTTTGACCTACCCGCTTTTCAAAACATGCTCAAACAATGGACGATCTCTGGTTCTTTACAGGAAGAAATGTCTAACAAACTCAACGAATGGTTTGAGCAAGGTTTACAACAATGGGACATCAGCCGCGATGCGCCTTACTTTGGTTTTAAAATTCCTAATACCGAAGACAAGTATTTCTACGTTTGGTTGGATGCGCCGATTGGCTACATGGGCAGCTTTAAAAACCTGTGTGATAAGCGTGACGATTTAGACTTTAGCGATTACTGGAGCAAAGACTCAGACGCTGAAGTCTATCACTTCATCGGCAAAGATATTATCTACTTCCATAGTTTGTTCTGGCCAGCAATGCTAGAAGGTGCGGGCTTCCGCAAGCCAAGCAGTGTATACGCGCACGGTTACGTAACGGTAAATGGGGCCAAAATGTCTAAGTCTCGCGGTACCTTTATTAAGGCCCGCACCTACTTAGACCATCTCGACCCGGAATACTTGCGTTATTACTACGCCGCTAAGCTCAATAACAGAATCGATGATCTAGATTTAAATCTTGATGATTTCGCTCAGCGGGTTAATTCTGATTTGGTTGGTAAAGTGATTAACATTGCTAGCCGTACCGCCGGTTTTATTAACAAACGCTTTGACGCCACCTTATCGGCCACCGTGAGCAAACCGGAGTTACTGCAAGAATTTATCGATGCAGAACAAACCATTGCCGCCTTTTATGAAGGACGAGAGTTTGGCAAGGCGATGCGCGAAATTATGGCGTTGGCAGACAAGGCCAATCAGTATATTGCTGAGGAAGCACCTTGGCAGCTAGCCAAAGAAGAGCAAACAATAGAGCGCGCTCATCAAGTCTGCTCTATGGGCATCCACCTATTTAAGATACTGATCACCTACTTAAAGCCTGTGCTTCCACAACTAGCACTAAAAGTAGAGCAATTCTTAAACGTAGAACTAACTTGGTCAGAAATTGGCACGACTTTGGTATCGCACAAAATTGAAAGCTTCAAAGCCTTAATGCAGCGTATCGACATGGACCATGTCGCGGCCATGGTTGATGCCTCTAAAGAAAGTTTAAGCCAAGCTGAACCCGAGCCTAAGCAATCCGCTAATAGTGAAGCCGTAAGCAAGATCGAACCCATCGCCGATACCATTAGTTTTGACGACTTTGCCAAAATTGATTTACGGATTGCCCGCATCGTGAAAGCCGAGCATGTAGAAAAAGCGGAAAAACTATTACGTTTGGAGCTAGATCTTGGCAATGAAACTCGCCAAGTATTTGCTGGCATTAAATCTGCGTATGCGCCAGAAGACTTACAAGGAAAGCTCACCGTGATGGTGGCTAACTTAGCGCCGCGTAAGATGCGTTTCGGCGAGTCTCAAGGCATGGTGCTAGCGGCCGGCCCAGGTGGTAAAGACATTTGGGTATTAAGCCCTGACGACGGTGCCCAACCCGGCATGCGAGTCATGTAATTTGAAAGGCGCCTCTAGGCGCCTTTTTACTTCTTGCTGCACTCTACTTAAAGCTTGCTCAATACACTTAGCAATATGCCACTAGTAACTGCTAAATCGAGTACAACGGGGCTGCTCAATAGCAACAAACTCTAATGTTTCAACGCTTTCTACCGCAGAATACGGTGAGGCACTATATAAAAAATTCAACAGCTTAAGTAAGTCTGCTTCGCTTCCCTCGGCGTAAACTTCTACATCACCCGATGCCAGATTTTTAGCGTATCCGACCAACTTCAGTTTGGTCGCTTCAACCTGAACATGATAACGATAACCTACGCCCTGTACCCTACCCTTAGCCAAAGCCTTTAAACGAAACACGAGTTACCCCATTAACGGTTTGTTTTCTTTAAGTAAAGTATAGTTGAAACGAGGTGAACTATGATGGCTAGGCTCTAAAGCAACCTTGCAGTTTTCCAAATCCAGACAAAAATAACGCTGCAACTGATATTGAGCATTAAGCTGTTCAACTTCATCAAAGCCAAATTGGCTTAACGTCCAGCGCAACCTTTCATCTCGACAATTACAAATCAAACTCAGCAAACTAAAACCTTGTTTTTTTGCATAGCGGCGAGCCCAATCAACCATTAACTTGGCTAGGCCTTTACCTGCGAATTCACGCGCCACCGTAAGCTTATGCATAAACAAACTCGCTCGCCTGATATTGGCATCAACTTCTATACCGCCGCTACGGTTGTTTAGTACCATCGCCGCTACTGGTTTGCCAGCCAAATAACCCATATACATTTCATCTAAGCGATAATTGGCTAACAACGAATGAGGCGTTATTTGGTCAAACTTCCACAAAGGCTCCCCTCTAGATTCAAACCAGTTTGCGGCTTCCATTAATAGCTCACAAAACTGGTAAAGTTCGATACTGGAAATCGCTCGAACTACCAAACTAGGTGTCACCTCACTAGACATATCTACTCCCTTGCACCAGAAAAACGTGATCCAGAACCACTTGTAAACGGTATGTTATACAGTATAGGCTTAGGTTAAAAGTAATTACTGAAAATTTATGCCCATTTAATGCCTAAAACGTCCTAATTACACAGCGGTTATAATCTCAGTTTGCGGCTAAAGATAATGAAAATGCCGCTATTTAACAAAAGCAGCCTATAGATACGCCAAAGTTGCAACAGTTGTTAGCATTATCAACCAATTAAGTTAGACTAGTGGTGAAGTGATGAAGCCAAATAAAAATGCGATAATTTAAGCTAAATAGTAAAAAATCACCCCCGTTTCCTCAGATAATCGAATAACAGGATCTTCAATGGATTGTTGCAATCAGTCAGGCTTAATGCCTTTAGAACAAGCCCAGTCAAGCTTGCTTAATCAAGTATCATGCAAAACCCACATAGAGAACATAAACCTTGAATCGGCCTTAAACCGCATATTAGCCGAAGACATTGTTTCACCGCTGAATATCCCACCGTTTGATAACAGCGCCATGGATGGCTACGCCCTATGCGCAGAGCAACTGCCGCCAAATGGCACACTACCTTTAGCCAATAAGGTACTAGCGGGTGATACTCAAGAGTACTCCTTAATTCCCGGCCACTGTCTAAGAATTATGACCGGCGCCCCGCTACCTCAAGGGTGCGACACCGTAGAAATGCAAGAAAACACCCAACAATTTGACGATAACATCGTATTCACCCAAGCATTGAGCAAAGGCAAAAACGTTCGCTTTAAAGGTGAAGACATCAAGCAAGGTGACATCGTGATTCATGCTGGCACCAAACTCAATGCCAGCCACATTGGCTTACTTGCCACACTGGGGATTAACCGGGTTAGTGTACAAAGCCGGCTAAAAATTGCGTTGTTGTCTAGTGGGGATGAATTAGTCGCGCCCGGACAAGCACTAGAGCACGGTCAAATCTACGACAGCAATCGCTTTGCCATACGCGCATTACTGGAAAAACTTCCGGTCGAGATCATCGACTTAGGGGTTATCCCAGACGACCAAACACGATTAAAAAGTGCCTTCCTTGACGCCAATCAACGTGCCGATGTAGTAATTAGTAGCGGCGGAGTATCGGTCGGAGAAGCCGACTATACCAAGTTAGTATTAGACGAATTAGGTCAAATTAACTTTTGGAAGCTGGCCATTAAACCGGGCAAGCCCTTCGCGTTTGGCCAGCTTAGCCAAGCCTATTTTGTAGGGCTACCCGGAAACCCAGTATCGGCCTTTGTTACCTTTTATAAATTAGCAATGCTAGTGATTGCCAAGGCCAGTGGTTGGAACTATCAAGCGCCCTTAAGGTTACCAGCCTGTACCACGAACAAACTCAAAAAATCACCGGGTAGAATCGATTTTCAGCGCGGCTACGCCGAGCTTAACCAACACGGACAATTGCAAGTCAGCAGCACCGGAAAACAAGGCAGCGCTATATTTACCAGCCTTAGCCAAGCCAACTGCTTTATAGTTTTAGAACAGCAAAGAGGTTCGGTAGAAGCAGGCGAACAAGTCACTATCGAAATGTTTGGCGAGCCCATTGTGTAAATTGTAATGTAAACCTGTCTTGAGTTTACGCTTAACTCAAGACAGGTTTAGTTAGCACTCAAGACCACTTCTGTTTAGCTTTAACATCACTTTGCCGTGCATCTAGCCAATTATCACCTTGGGCACTGCGTTCTTTTTTCCAAAAGGTCGCTTCGGTTTTCAGGTAGTCCATAATAAACTGGCAAGCGGCAAACGAGGCCTCTCGGTGCGGGCTATTAACCCCAACAAATACGATCTGCTGATTCACCTCAAGATCGCCCACTCGATGAATCAAACTGACATCTTGAATTGGCCAGCGTTGTTTGGCTTGCTCAACAATTTTTAGCAACTGGCTTTCCGTCATTCCAGGATAATGTTCCAGATGCAAGCCGCTCACCTCAGAGCCTAAATTCATGTCGCGGACCAAGCCGACAAAAAACACGATGGCTCCAGCACTACTGCGCTGCTTTAACAACTGATACTGCTCAGCGACGTCAAAGTCTTCAGTTTGAACCTTAATCATTTATCCACCCGTTACCGGTGGGAAAAATGCAATTTCATCACCATTATGCAAAGCCACTGGCTGACTAATGTGTTGCTGATTCACCGCCATCAATATTGAACTGTCGGCTAGGGCCTGCCATTTATCGCCGCGCGCTATTAACTGCTGCTTTAAATCTTGGCTATTTTCACCGTCAGCCAACTCTACTTGAGTAGCCACCTCACCTAACTGTTCTTTTAGGCGTGCAAAAAAAAGTACCTTAACTAACATTTATTAACCTTCTTCAGCGATAAACTCACCCGACTTTCCACCGTGTTTTTCAAGCAATTTTAACTCGCTAATCACGATGTCTTTTTGCACCGCTTTACACATGTCGTAAATGGTCAGCGCAGCGACACTGGCCGCGGTTAAGGCCTCCATCTCGACACCAGTTTGCCCCTTGAGTTTTACTGTGCTCAGCACTTTAATCTCACCCGCGGCTTCGTCTAAGCTTAAATCAATGGTGACTTTACTTAACATCAAGGGATGACATAAAGGGATCAAATCTGAAGTTTTCTTAGCCGCTTGTATGCCGGCGATTCGAGCACAGGCAAACACATCCCCTTTATGGTGTTCGCCTGCCACTAAGCTGGCTACCGTCTGCTGATTAATTTTTATCAGCGCTTGCGCCTTGGCGATGCGTTTGGTCTCGGACTTGTCCGACACATCAACCATCACCGCTTCGCCCTTGGCACTAATATGACTGAACTGACTCATAAATCTAACCTACATGCGGCACAAAATTACACGGTCTGTGAGTGCTATTTAACTGCTCTAACAATATTTTTTGCCAAGCAGTCTTACAGGCGTTAGTTGACCCAGGGACACAGAAAATAACGGTTTTGTTGGCAAAACCAGCTAAGGCACGGCTTTGTACGGTAGAAGTACCAATTTCTGTGTAAGAAATATATCTAAACAGCTCACCGAAGCCTTCTATATCTTTATCGAATAAAACTTTTACTGCTTCTGGGGTATTATCCCTTGCAGTAAAGCCGGTGCCACCAGTCGTAATAACACAATCAACCTTTGGATCGGCTATCCACTGGCTCAGTACCGCACGGATCTGGTAAACATCGTCTACCACAATTTTTTTATCCGCTAGGCTATGCCCTGCTTCAGCTAGCGCTTCAGCCAAGTAACGACCAGAGCTATCTGTAGTTTCATCACGCGTATCTGATACGGTAAGCACTGCAATATTTAAAAATGTTTGTTTATCGTTGGCCAAATGGCTCATGATTTATCCCCGACGAATTGTTGCACTTGCTGCCACTGCTGCGGCGTATTGGTATTAACCAAGGCACCCGCCCACTGCGAAGGTAAGCTAAGTTCAGTGGCTTTAATAGAATGAAGAAAGGTTTTAATTGATCTTTGTTTAGCCTGCGGATAGTCCAACACGGCTTGCAAACTAGCTCGGTTAGCTTGAGTAGACTGCACAATAATTGGAAATACGCTGTTTTCACAAAAATAATTCCCCGGCGCTGCGCGATACTGCTCTAGTAAGTAATGCAATAGCTGTTGGTGAATTAACGGCATGTCAACCGGAATAAACAAACAGCATTGCTCGGGCAGCGCCTCTAGGCAGCTAGCGAGGCCAGATAAGGGACCTAGAGAGGGTTGTTGATCGGCAATACAGTTAAACTCTGAATAGCTGCCACTGACTAGCGCGGGTGTGGGCAATACCGACTCTAACAACTGAAGCTGAGCCGCCAGCAAACTACGCCCTTGCCAGTTAAGCTTGGCTTTATCTTGACCCATACGGCGAGATTGACCGCCAGCGAGCACCACACCTGTAATAGTAACGAAACAGTTTGTGTCCATTCAGTTCAGCTTAAAACGACTTAATAGGCTAATAATGCCTACTAAGCCCGTGAATTAAAAGACTTGTTACCAACAAGTTACTGGTCTTTATCCCATTTGGACAGGATCGCCAAAGAGACGATAGCCACCCCAATAAAGCCCATCACCAATATGGTTGGCATGGCCGCATAACCCAATACGTGCCAAATAATCGATTCTAAGGTACTCATGTATTTTCCTTGTCTTTATTGCCAGCCTTCAACACCACTCATATCCGGTAAACGGTGGGCAATGCCTTTGTGGCAGTCCACACAGGTTTTTTCACCACTGGCAAGGGCATCTTGGTGCTGGGCAACACTACGCGGGCGCTGCTCTGAAAAGTCCATGTAATCAAACTCATGACAATTACGGCACTCTTGGGAGTCATTGCTCTTCATACGGTGCCATTCTCGGCTCGCCAAATACTTACGGCGTTCTTCAAATTTTTCTTGAGTACTGATGGTACCCATTGCAAAAGCCACTAGCTCTTTACTGGCCTGAACTTTACGAACAATTTTATCGGTCCAGTTATGAGGCACATGACAATCGGAGCAAATTGCCCTTACCCCTGAACGGTTGGAATAGTGAATGGTTTCTTGTATTTCAGCCACAATTGGCGCATGGCAGCCTGAACAAAAGGCTTCAGTATTGGTGGCTTCCATACCGGTGTTGAAAGCCCCCCAAAACAAAATACCGCCAATAAAGCCCAGCGCCAACACCAGCCCCACCGCGGCTTTACTCGGTGTGCGAAGCTTTCGCCAAAATGCTTTTAATAACTTCATAATCTAGCCTCGGTTAAACTCATGCTTAGCGTAAAGACT
>NZ_JBNKPP010000303.1:0-11594 GCF_050295395.1 Agarivorans sp. | reverse complement strand
CAGCGTGGCCAGAAGCAGCTAGCAGTGAAAATAGCGCAACTCCAAGGTCGCTTAGTAGGAGATAGGGAGGCGGTGCGTTTTGGCCAAACTAATCTAGGGCGTTTAATTGCTAGCGCTCACCGCGAACGGGTTAACGCCGATTTTGCGGTGATGAATTCCGGTGGGCTTCGAGCCTCAATTGAGGAAGGGGATATCAGCTACAAAGACGTACTCACGGTGCAACCTTTCTCCAATACCCTTACCTATGTGGACATGAGCGGGGGAGAGCTGCTTGACTACCTGAATGTGGTCGCTCACATGCCGGTTGATACTGGCGCTTATGCACAGTTCTCTGGAATTAGTTTTTCTCTTAGTAAAGGGCGAATTAGTGAGCTGAAGATAGCTGGCCAAGCGCTAGATGAAACTAGGGTCTACCGTTTTACTGTTCCCAGTTTTAATGCCGCCGGTGGCGATGGCTATCCTAAACTCACCGAGCATAGCGCTTTTGTTGATACGGGGTTTGTCGACGCCGAAGTTCTAAAAGACTATTTACAGCAACATAGCCCAATAAATGCCGCCGACTACCAAGATTCTGGAGAGATTTCTTACGATTAAATCATTGGTATCGGTAGACTTAAGCAGAGATCTTATTTATTGACTTAATAAACTAAAGGTGACTTTAATAATACCTTCTCTAGTTTCAATTGACGTGTTACTGCTGATGCTTCCCCTCTATTTAGGGGGATAAACAGGTGTAATTAGCCTTTGGTTATGCATGCACCGCGTGAGTTGTCGATATTAATTGCCTAAAAAAGGAATAGCGCACAGCCTATGGTGGATTGAGCAGGGCTTAGATTTGATGTGACTGTATTTGTGAAAGGGAGAGTGGCTGTTCAAAAGGAATCTGGCTTTATTGGTAAGCGAGCCTAGGTGGTTTTGTAAATAAACTAAAAATGCACAGTGGCATGGTGTTGTAATTATTTTAATGGGGTGAGTATGTCGGCTTTATATCATGACTATCAAGTGTATGTCAGTGAGCACGAGTTGGAAGATTTTTCAAAGATTAAGCGTTTAATATGGTTGTGCATAAGAACGACTTTTTTAATTGTTGTTTTTTATCGTTTGTCAAATAGCAGAAATAGATTAGTAAAGTACTTATCTATACCTATATATAAAATAATTAGAATTGTATCAGGTGTGCAAATTCCTAGAGCTACAGTTATTGGCAAAGGGCTATTCTTGCCACATTTTGGCGTGATTGTATTGAATAAAAAAGCTCAATATGGCGATTATTTAACTATTTATCATGGTGTTACTGTTGGGGCTAAAGGCGGTGGCAGTAACGACGCCAAATGCCCGGTAATTGGTAGCCATGTACGTTTATCAACAGGTTCCATTATCCTAGGTGATGTACTTATAGGTGATAACGTAATAGTTGGTGCGGGCTCGGTTGTGGTTAAAAGTATTCCCGCAAATACTGTCGTAGTTGGTAATCCCGCCAAACCTATAGGAGAAATTGCCGGGTAGGCAATTGTATAACTGTTCTGCTAAGCGCAACTTAATGGCTCAAAGTGCGTAAAAGCGAAGTTATTGGAATAGGTACGTACACGCCATAAGATGCGTGTACGTTGAGGGACAACTAGGTTAACAACGTAACCATTGGGATGTTTACTTGCTACAGTTTAGCTATTATCTACTACTTGGTGGGTCACTTCGTTGCCGTTGCGTTTGCCCTCACTAAAAGCTTGAGCGTTGCTGAGGGTGGTGTCGGCAATGCTGCACAGGGCTTCTTCCGTTAAAAAGGCTTGATGGCCGGTAAAAATTACGTTGTGGCAGGCGGATAAACGACGGAATACGTCATCTTGAATCACTTCAGACGAGAGATCTTCAAAAAACAGCTCTTTTTCATGTTCGTACACATCTAGAGCTAGGCCGCCAAGGGTGCCATCTTTAAGGGCTTCAATACAGGCGCTAGAATCGACCAATTTGCCACGGCTGGTATTAATCAGTAGCGTGCCTTTGTTCATTTGAGCAAAGGCCGACTTGCCAATCAAATAGGTGTTTTCAGCGGTGAGCGGGCAGTGCAGGGTAATGATTTTTGATTGTGCGAGTAGCTCAGGCAGGCTCACATATTCTACCCCTAAGTCGATTGCCGCTTGGTTAGGGTAAGGGTCGTAGGCAATGACTTTACAGCCAAAACCTTTAAGAATACGCGCGGTGGCCAAGCCGATTTTACCGGTACCCACCACCCCAGCGGTTTTACCAAAAATGTTGATTCCGGTTAGGCCTTCTAAAGAGAAGTTAGCGTCGCGGGTGCGTTGGTAGGCTTTATGAATGCGACGGTTTAGCGTCATCATAAGGGCAATGGCGTGTTCGGCAACAGACTCTGGCGAATAAGCCGGCACTCGTGATACGGTAATGCCTAAGCGTTCGGCGGCACTAAGGTCTACGTTGTTAAAGCCGGCACAGCGTAGTAATACTAGCTTGATATCTTGTTGGTGCAGCGCCTCTAGAGTGTCGGCAGAGAGATCATCGTTAACAAAGGCACAAACCGCATCGGCATCGTGGGCGAGACGTACCGTTTTTGCCGATAGGGCGGTATCAAAGTATTCTATGTCAAAGGTGGAAGCAGCATTTTGAGCATCAAAGTGCTCACGGTCATAGCGCTTGGCGCTGAAAAAACTGATCTTCATAATTTGCTCCTACAACAATTAGCTAGTTATAGCTTGTTTTGTAATTTTATTACATAATAGCCTTGTTAAGTCATAAAATCGACAGGTAATCATGAGAAAGTTTCACAAATCACTATTGCTGGAAATTCCTTCAGGTCTTTTGATTATTTACGCAGCCTTGTGGCTTGGGAAATTGTTAAGCAAAGCCAGTGGTGAACTGCTTCCAGCCAGTATTATGGGGATGCTGCTGTTAACAGCGGCCTTGCAATTACGTTGGATCAGGCTGACTTGGGTAGAGCGAACGGCGAACCAGTTTGTACGCTGGATGTCCTTACTATTTGTACCCATTAGTATTGGTTTAGTGGAAAATATTGAAACTTTATTACAGGCTTTGCCGGCGATGTTGCTCACCTGTGGCTTGGCCACGTTGATATTGTTGGTGGCTGTGGGACGCTTTTATCAGTATTGGGAGCGACGGGTTCAACTTAAGGACGATGCCGAGCAGCATCAGGGAGGGGCGCAATAATGAACTTCTTTTATCTTCCTCTTACCATTGGACTATTTGTTGCTGCGCGTGCTTTGCAGCAGCGTTTGGCTATTTCTTGGTTAAACCCCGTGTTAATTACCTTGGTGATTCTCGTCGCAGCTTTGCTCAGTTTGGATATTTCCTTCAGTGATTACAACCAATATAGCGGCTGGTTAACCCAACTATTAGAGCCCGCAGTGGTGGCCTTAGGGGTACCTTTGTATAAGCAACTCAATGATATTAAACGTGAATTACCGCAAATTATGGTGATTATTTTGTTGTCTGCATTGATTGCGATTATTAGCACTGTTGTGGTTGCTTTGGCGGTTGGCGCAAGCTCAACCATTGCTGCCTCCTTAGCGCCAAAATCGGTGACTACGCCGATCGCGGTATTGATCAGTGACCAAGTGTCGGGTGAAGCGGCCTTAACCGCTATCGCTGTACTGTTTACCGGTTTAGTTGGCGCGGTGATCGGTAGCCCTGTGTTGAAGCTATGTGGGGTGCACTCCTCCAAGGCGCAGGGCATTGCCATGGGTACTGCTTGTCACGCCTTAGGTACCGCTAGAATTGCCGAAGAAGGCCACCAGCAGGGCGCCTATGGAGCTTTGGCCTTGGTATTAAGCGCTACCTTCAGCGCCATGCTTTGTCCGATTTTAGTACCGCTGCTGGCTTAAGCCTTATTTTTGCCACGCTTAATGGTGAGCTCGCCGTCTAGGTGAAGATCACGTTGTGGGAAGGCGATAACAATGTCGTTTTCGGCAAATAATTCATCGATGCGGTAGCGAATTTCGCTGCTCACCTGGCGAATTTGCCCTTCCATATTGGCTTCCATCCAAAAGTAGGCGACAAAGGCTAGTGCGTTGTCGCCAAAGTCGTTAAAAATCACCACTGGAGAGGGGCTGTTTAATACTGCGTCTTGTTCACTCACCGCTTGCTCAATCAATGTTGCTACTTTGCGGCAGGGTGAGCCATACGCCACGCCAACGCTAACGGTAGTACGCGCCTTATTGTCGATTAGGGTCCAATTGATCACGGTGTTTTCTAACAACTTGCTATTGGGGATCAGCAAGTGTACGCCGTCGGTACGGCGAATGCGGGTGGAGCGGGTATTGATCGCCTCTACGTTGCCTTTGACGCCATCGACTTCCAAAAAATCGCCGATTTTTATCGGGCGCTCCCACATTAAGATCCAACCACTAATGAAGTTATTGATAATGTTTTGCGCGCCAAAACCTACGCCAATAGCCACCGCACCGGATAAGAAGGCAAAGGCGGTGATGGGGATGTTGATCAGCTCTAAGGTCATCACCAGCATGACCACTATGCCTAAGATGTAGGTGATTCGACTGACTAAATGCACCACATCGGGAGTGAGCCCTTTACTGGTCATGCGTTTAACAATGACTTTGATCAGGGTTTTAAGCGCTAAGTAGCTGATCAGTAGAATCAAGGGGAGCAGTAGAATATCGCCCACAGTAACGGCTTTCTCTTGGATGGAAAATACCGGGGTGGCGAGCAATTCAAAAATTTTATCAAAACTCATTACCGTTCCTTGTTATGTCGGCGTCGTTTTTTATTGCTTATAGTTTACTATTGGCGAGAAAAAATAGCGTAGTTTTGTTGTTGGTCTTGCGAGGGGTGAGTGAAAAGCAAGGGAAGGGCGTGTGCCACTTCCCTTAGTAGCGTTTTATACCGCGCCCTTGGCTATCAGTAAGTCACCGTGTAGTGCAACAAACTTGTCGTAAAGTTGCTCTTCGGTTTCTACATGGGCGGGGTCAACTGAAATGCAATCAATGGGGCATACATCTATGCAAGTAGGGCGGTCGTAGTGGCCCTTACATTCGGTGCAGCGAGCGGGGTCGATCACCGTAATCACGCCATCATAAGAGATGGCCTGATTGGGGCATTCGGGCTCGCACATGTCACAGTTGATGCACTTCTTGCTTATCAGTAAAGCCATTACTTAAGCCTTTACTTCACTAGCTTGATGAGGGTTACGGGTATTCTGACCAGAGCTAAGATTACGCATTAATAAGGCGTGGTCTAGCTCAACATTCTCTGGCACTGGCAGATATACCGTATGGCCACTGCCTTTGGCATCATCAATTAGCTCACCTTTTTTGTTTTCGAGGTGTTCTAGCTTAAAGTTCAAGTTGCCCTGTGGGGTCATTAACTCTAGGGTGTCGCCCAAGACAAATTTGTTTTTCACGGTGACTTCAGCAAGGCCTGCGGCGTTACGCCCCGCCACTTCACCAACAAACTGTTGCGTATCACTGACCGAATAACCATAGTCATAGTTTTGGTACTCGTCGTGCGTATGACGACGCAAGAAACCTTCGGTATAACCGCGGTGAGCCAGATTTTCCAAAGTACTCATTAGGTTAGGGTTAAAAGGCTTGCCTGCAACCGCATCATTAATCGCCTGACGGTATACCTGAGCGGTACGCGCACAGTAGTAGAACGATTTAGTGCGGCCTTCAATTTTAAGCGAATGTACACCCATTTTGGTAAGGCGCTCTACGTGTTGGATTGCCCGTAGGTCTTTTGAGTTCATGATGTAGGTGCCGTGCTCATCTTCAAAAGCAGGCATGTATTCGTTAGGACGACCTTGCTCTTGGAGTAAGAACACTTGGTCGCTAGGTGCGCCAGCGCCTAGAGTGGGCTCTACAATTTGTGGTTGAGCAGCAATAATGTCACCCACTTCGTTTTCTTTGGCCTCGTGGGCGTTGTATTTCCAACGGCAAGAGTTAGTGCAAGTTCCTTGGTTGGGATCGCGTTTGTTAATGTAGCCAGATAGCAAACAACGGCCTGAGTAAGCCATGCATAGTGCGCCATGCACAAATACTTCGAGTTCCATTTCTGGCACTTGCATGCGAATTTCTTCGATCTCATCCAGCGATAGCTCACGGGATAAAATCACTCGGTCTACCCCTTGTTGCTGCCAAAACTTAACGGTGGCCCAGTTAATCGCGTTAGCTTGTACTGATAGGTGAATACTCTGCTCAGGAAAAGCTTCGCGAACCATCATAATCATTCCCGGATCGGACATGATTAAAGCATCGGGTTTCATTGCAATCACTGGCTCAATATCGCGCAGGTAAGTTTTTAGCTTGGCGTTATGGGGCGCAATATTGCTTACCACGTAGAGTTTTTTGTCTTGAGCATGGGCTTCATTAATCGCCAGTTCAAGGTTCTCGTGGTTAAATTCGTTATTACGTACGCGTAAAGAATAACGGGGTTGGCCCGCATAAACCGCATCTGCGCCATAGGCAAAAGCGTAACGCATGTTCTTTAGGGTGCCAGCGGGTGACAGTAGTTCAGGTGTAAACATCAAAGCTCCGGGTCTTAGTCGAATCATTGAGAGAGGCTGCAAGCAGCACATAAGGGCGCGCATTGTACGCCGAGCAGACTAGGCTTGCAATGCTTTGCTTAAAATTTCACCAGCCACAGAGGCCGCTGGTAAATAGCCTCTTGGCGTGGTGAATAGTGGTACGCAGAACGACGTGTTTAATTGCTTATTTCGCCACCTAGCGCGGCGATAAGGTCGGGGATCATCTTGCTGAGTTCACCACTCGCGAGCGCGAAGTCGGCGTCAAAGCGTGCGGCCACATCACTTTTATCGATGTCTTCGTTTTGCTCGGTGATAGTATCAGTGAACTTCACCCCCTTAATGCTCATGTCTTCACTGATCACAAAGCGAATAGAGTCGGCCCAGGTAAGTTCTAATTTGGTAACGAATTTGTCGTTTTGTAAGTGCACTTTGATTTCGTCGCTGAACAAGTCTTGCTCTTTACAACGAATAATACCACCGCCTTCTAACGCGCTGCGCAGTTCGGCTTCTTCACCTAGTTCAAATTGAGCTGGAATGGCTTGTTCATTCAGCCAGTCGGTCATGGTGACATCGGCTTGATTCGCTAGTTTAATTGGGCTGACTGGCAAGCTACCTAGCGATTTACGCAGCAGTGAAATCACTTCTTCGGCTTTTTTCGCGCTGCCAGCATCAACTGCAATTAAATTGTGTTCGGGGCTTAGCCAGGCGTAGGTTAAGCTGCTACGAGAAAAGGCACGAGGTAGCAGATTCATTACGATTTCTTCTTTTAATGCATCTTTCTCGGCTTTTTTCAGCGGGCGTTGTTGTTCCTGCTCAAGCTGCTCAATTTTTTCTTGTAAAGAATCGCGGATCACCGAGGCTGGCAGCATTTTTTCTTCTTTTTTAGCACATAGTAGATATTCATTACCCACCACATGCACCATGCTGTGGCCAAACTTACCCATTGGCGCGACCCAGCCAAACTTGCTGAGATCTTGGCTTCCGCAGGGGCTAAAGCTTAACTCGCTCAAGGTTGCGTCTAGCTTTTCCGGCTCAAGATCAAGCTCCTTGGTAATTCGAAACAACATTAAATTTTTAAACCACATAACGGAATAGCTCTTTGATAAATTAGCGGGCGGCTATTCTAACAAAACTGATTGACATGTCAGGCAGCAATTATGCTTTTTTTGACATGCCGAAGCCGCGTAGATCCTACTGACGATTTATATTTTTGTAAGATTAATTAAGGCTTGGTTAAATATTGCTCTTAATACTTTTGTTAATGCTTGTGATCTTGGTCTTGCTTCAGCCGGTGAAATTGGATCTATTTCACATCTGATTTTTGACTGGCTAACCATAATGAAAGTTCTTTAGCACCAGTGGATGGCAGATGTATTGAATTCTTACACCAACGCTTTGGGCTTAACCCTACGCAAAGCTAAACCCTGCGACTATGACGATATTAGTGAAATATGGTTCGCAGCCAGTTTGCGTGCTCATGACTTTCTGCCTAGTCGATATTGGTGGGAACGGCAAGAGGCACTACAACGCTTATATCAAGACAAAGCGGAAGTGTGGGTGGCGGAAGTTGACCAGCAAGTGTGTGGTTTTCTGGCTTTGGTGGAGCATAAGCTAATTGCCTTGTTTGTTGCACCATCTTGGCAAAACAAAGGCATTGGTTCGCAGCTATTGGAATTAGCTAAAAGCTTGCGACCTCGTTTGGAGTTGCATCTATTTGCCGATAATACCTCGGCGCTGAGCTTTTATTTACGTCACCGCTTTGAAATATTGTGGAAACGCCCAGAGCGTTATACTGGATATCCTTTGGTACACATGGGCTTTAATCCTTACCCAGTATTAGTTGAATGAAAAAGCCGACGCTCTCGCGCCGGCATCAGTCTTATTTACCGTAAAGATTTTCAAAACAGTAGTTGGTGGCTTCAACAAAGCCTTCCACACTGCCGCAATCGAAACGTTTACCTTTAAATTTATAGGCCATCACACAACCATTTTGCGCTTGTGTGAGCAGTGCATCGGTTAGCTGAATTTCACCGTTCTTACCCGGTTTGGTATCGCGGATCAGGCCAAATATATCGGGAGTGAGAATGTAACGACCAATCACCGCTAGGTTAGATGGTTCTTCACCTTGTGGTGGTTTTTCTACCATAGAGGTGACACGGAATAGGTCATCGCGTAAGGCTTCACCTTCAATGATGCCATACTTGTGGGCTTCTTCTTTAGGCACTTCCATCACGGCAATAATTGAACAGCGGAATTGCTGATACAGTTTGGCCATTTGAGCTAAGACGCCGCCATCATCCCCAAAACAGAGGTCGTCGGCGAGCACCACCCCAAAAGGCTCCTGACCAATCAAGGTTTCACCACACAATACTGCGTGGCCTAAGCCCATCATTTTCTTTTGCCGCGTATAAGTACAGTTAACGTTATCTACAAGATGGCGAATTTCTTTAAGGTAGGCTTCCTTGCTGGTACCGGCAATTTCATTTTCTAGCTCGTAACTAATATCGAAGTGATCGGCAATCGCCCTTTTACCGCGGCCGGTGATAAAGGCCATATCTGTCATTTTAGCCGCCACCGCTTCTTCTACGCCATATTGCACTAGAGGCTTGTTAACAATGGGAAGCATTTCTTTAGGCATGGATTTAGTAGCGGGAAGGAAGCGGGTGCCATAGCCAGCAACGGGAAACAAACATTTCTTTATCATGGTCATTGGAACTCCTTTTCAGCATCGACTCGAGGTCTTGCTTGATTAAATGTCTACTCTTTACCCAGCAAAAGCGGTGCCGTTAGCCACCTTAAATTATGTAAATTATTGTTAAATATATAATTTATTGTTTTGCTTAAGATTGCTGTTGTGTGGTTTATAGTCGAAATTGCACTGTGTTGGTGCAATTTCGACTTATGCATCATAATGCTGCTTTAAAAATGCACATTATTTAGCTCAGTTTAACGTTAAGACGGTAGTTGTCATCATCCTTGACTAAGGTATTGATTTTTATTTTAGTAAAAACAGTGTCTTATCTTGATGTTGCTCTAAAGCTTAGTTGCCTTTTAGGGGTTGGCACAGTAATTGGTTTATTTATAGCGTTAATCACCAACGAGGGCCCTGTATGGATCAACTAGAACTGTTGTTACAAGAAATCTACGGTGAAAGCTTAGATGAGAATTTACCAGCTTTGCTACAACAAAAAGTAGCGGAGGCTCAGCACGGGTTTCCCCGTTATCAAAGTTGGTCTGAGAAAGACGTTATTTTAATCTCTTATGGTGACAGTGTACTGAGTGAAGACTTAAGTCCGCTACAAAGTTTGCACCAGTTTTTGGGGGAGTACCTTAGCGGATTAGTGAGTGCGGTGCACATTCTACCGTTTTTTCCTTTTAGTTCAGACGATGGCTTTTCGGTTATCGATTATTACCAAGTTAACTATAAATTGGGTGATTGGGACGATATTAAGACGCTTAATCAAGATTTTGAATTGATGTTTGATTTGGTGATGAACCACTGTTCGCGGCAGAGTCTATGGTTTAATGACTTTGTTAACGGCACTGGAGAAGGCCAAGACTATTTTATTGAATCTGATCCTAAGCTTGATTACAGCGCGGTGACACGGCCCCGCACCAGTCCTTTAATCGTTGATGTTTACACTCGTCAAGGTTTAAAACATGTGTGGGCCACCTTTAGCGATGACCAAATTGATTTGGATTTTGCTAATCCCAAGGTGTTGACCGCCTTTGTCGATATTTTCATTTTTTATTTAAAACAAGGGGCGCGTTTTGTTCGTTTAGATGCGGTGGCCTTTGTTTGGAAGGTATTGGGGAGTAACTGTATTCATTTACCGCAAACCCATGCAATTGTTAAATTACTCCGCTGGGTGATGGAGCAATTAGATCCGAATATGGTGTTGATTACCGAAACCAACGTACCTCACCAAGAAAATGTGAGTTATTTTGGGCAAGGTGACGAAGCTCACATGGTGTATCAATTCGCCTTACCCCCTCTTTTATTACATGCTTTAAACCGGGGTAATGGACACTATTTAACGGCTTGGGCGCGTGATTTGGTGGCGCTGCCTAAAGGCTGTAATTATTTTAACTTTGTGGCTTCGCATGATGGCATTGGGGTGAGGGCGGTAGAGCAAATTATTCCCAAGCATGAAATCATGGATTTAGCTGAATCGGTGCACAATTTTGGCGGTTTTGTCAGCATGAAATCAAATGGTGACGGTACGCAAAATCCTTATGAGTTAAACATTTCTTTGTTTGATGCTCTGCAAGGGACGCGAACGGGCTCTGACCAATGGCAGGTTGAACGTTTCTTGTGTAGCCAAAAATTGCTATTGAGTTTACAGGGGATCCCCGGCATTTATATTCACAGTTTAACGGCCACTGCCAACGACCAAGCCTTAGTGGAGCAAACTGGGCGAACCCGCTCAATCAACCGTCATCGCTGGCAGCGAAGTGAGTTTGAAAAGCTGTTGTCTCAAGAGCACAGTGCTCAGGCACAGGTGTTTCAGCGGTATCGTGCGCTGCTGGCCTTGCGTAAAAGTATTAGTGCCTTTCATCCTGAATCGGCGCAGCGAGTGTATGATTGCGGCGATGCGCTGTTTGTATTGCAGCGCGGTGATGCGCCGACAGGCAAGCAACAGGCAGAATATCAATCATTATTGGCGGTGTTTAATTTAACCAAACACCCCCAATCTATCGACCATCATGTTCAGCTTCCACAAGCTTATCAGCAGCAATGTAAGGACTTACTTAGTGATGAAACTGTGCTGTTGCAAGAATATAAGTTGAAGCCCTATCAGGTATTGTGGTTGGTGTCCGAGCCTGAAGCGTCCAAGTAGCCAGCACAGAGTGCCGCTTATTGATAGCGTAAGCAAAGTTCAGCAAATCGCTAGCAAGCAGGATGAACTCGCATCACGGGGTAGGCTCGTTCAGCCTAGACGGAGTCAGATGTTTGTTTCGTTGACTGAAAGTCTAGACGTTATGATAACGACAGTGAGTCTGGAAATTTCCGCTTGCCTCAAGACTCACCAATGCTTACTAGTAAGGTGACTCAGCGGTTTGAGCTTAAATTTAAGATGATTGC
>NZ_JBNKPP010000302.1:0-2579 GCF_050295395.1 Agarivorans sp. | reverse complement strand
GCAACGCGATTAACAATGCGGTATCTAAAACCGTGGTGAGTGCCCCCGATGCTTGGTTAAATAACTTCAATACGTATCCTGTATTGTGGATATTCCCCTGCTTAGGCGTAGCGGCTTTCTTGTTAAGTGCCTTATTCAGTAAATTGAGCAAAGCACCATTGGCCTTTATTTGCTCTTCACTGGCGCAAATTGGCGTGATATTCACTTGTGGCGTAGCGATGTTTCCCTTTGTTATGCCATCGAGCTCCCTGCCGGATCACAGCTTAACCATGTGGGATGCTACTTCGAGTGAGCTAACACTAAAAATTATGTTCTTTGTGGCCTGTATCTTTGTGCCAATTGTTTTGGCCTATACCGCTTGGAGCTATTTTAAAATGTTTGGTCGTTTAAACGAACAGGCCATTCGTGATAACACCCACTCAATGTATTAATTAAGGAGCACTCTATGTGGTATTTTACTTGGATTTTAGGCGTGCTACTGGCCTGTTCTTTTGGCATCATTAACGCCATGTGGTTAGAACTCAACGGCTATTCGGACGACGATACTGATTCAGAATAATTATCAACAACAGCTTAAGCACTGGTTGCGGCCAATTCGGCCGCAACTGCTATTTGCCACCTGCCTTGCCATCCTAAGCGTTCCCTTACTGCTACTGCAAATGTATTGTTTGGCAATGCTTTGCGCGGCTTTGCTACAACTAGAAGCACCTAAGCCGCTACTTTGGTATGGCTTACTAGCGAGCTTTTTGCTACGGCAATTGTTACTTAGCGCTAAAGACTTCCTTGCTCAACAAGCCAGCAGACAGCTTCGCCAAGACCTACGTAATACCCTATGGCAAGGACTAGCACAATTAGGTCCGGCGCGGCAAAAGTTTGGCAGCGACGGGCAACTCTCCAGCCTGCTCACCGAACATGTGGATGCTTTAGACGGTTATATTAGCCGCTATTGGTCCCAACAATACTTGGTAATCGTCACTCCACTGGCAATTGCAGTAGTGGTGAGCCAACATAGCTTGCTGGCAGCGGGTTTACTGCTTGGAACCGCGCCTTTAGTCCCAGTATTTATGATATTGGTGGGTAAAGAGGCCAGCAAAGCTAGCAGCGCGCAGCTACAGCAACAAAGCCGAATGAGTGGCCGCCTGTATGATTTTTTAAGCGGCCTATCTTTGCTCAAGCGTTTAAACGCGGTCCCTGTTGCCAGCCAACACCTTAGCCAAGCCGCCGAATACTATCGCCGCTCGACTATGCAGGTACTGAAGTTGGCCTTTCTTTCCACCGCAGTGCTAGAACTATTTAGCTCCTTGGCGATAGCCTTGGTCGCCCTGTATTTAGGTTTAGGCCTATTAGGTGAACTGCCTTGGTTAAAACAACAAATTGCGGTTAACTACCCCTCGGCTTTATTTATTTTGCTATTGGCTCCCGAGTTTTACCAAGCGCTTCGACAACTAGGCAACGACTATCATGCTAAGGCGCAAGCTCAGTCGGCTACCGTACAATTAATGCCGCTATGGCGTGCCATTGACCCTGCTACCCAACAAACCCAGCAACAGCAAGCGCTGCCCTCTCAACTTGCCAACACGACTGCATTTTCATTGCAACTACAAGACATTCTAGTGGGCCAAGCTCAGCAGCCCCGTTTACAACTAGATAGGCTAACTATTGCTACAGGGCAACGCATCTTACTCAGTGGCCCCAGTGGCAGCGGCAAATCAACACTGCTACAGCTACTGGCAGGCTTCGTGCCTTTTCAAGGGCAGCTCATGTTAAACGATGTCAGTATTGCTAAAGCTCAAATGCCCGCGCTACGACAGCAAATAGCCTATTTAAACCAACACGCTGAGCTCATGCCCGGTAGCGTTGCCGAGAACTTAACGCTAGCCAAAACCGATGCTCAGCCACAACAAATGATTGCCGTTCTGAAAGCGGTAGAACTATGGGATTATCTGGTGCAATACGGGGGCTTGGATTATTCAATTGGTGAACAAGGTTTAGGGCTATCAGGAGGTCAACAACAACGCTTAGCCTTTGCCCGCTTACTGCTGCAACCGCGCGCCATTTGGCTTCTTGATGAACCCTTTGCTGAGTTAGATCAGGCCAGCATAAGCTCTTTATCCAAAGTACTTGAGCAAATCAGCCGTGGCAAAACTCTGTTAATAGCCAGCCATCAATGGCAAGGCTTAGATTTTGTCGACGGCTGCTTGCTATTGGAGCAGGGCCACTTGCTTAAACAACAGCCCATCTCTCTAGCCGAGTTAAAACAACTCAGCAATCAGGACCAGCGATGAAACCATTGAAACTGCGCCAGTTACTGCTATGGCAATGGCCGGGTTGGAGTCTCAGTGGCTTGCTCGGACTAATCACTTTATTCAGTACTATTATGCTACTGGCTTATTCGGGTTGGTTTATTAGTGCCTCGGCCTTGGCGGGTATTGCGGCGATTCAAGCGGGCAGCTTTAACTATATGCGTCCCGGCGCGGTGATTCGCTTACTCGCCATACTGCGCACTGCTGGCCGCTATGCAGAACGCTTACAATCACATAATACGGTCTTAAAACTGCTGAAAAACTTACGCGTAGCCA
>NZ_JBNKPP010000301.1:0-11483 GCF_050295395.1 Agarivorans sp. | reverse complement strand
ATGCTGACATTGGGAAAGGTGGCCCAAGCCAGCATAAATAAAGCTAAGGGCATCAACATATAGCTGACCACTTTGGCATTTAAGCTGCTGACTTTTAGCGAAACTAAGGCCATGGCCGCCCAAAAGGCAAAAATAAAGCTTAACAGCCAGGGGCGGTAAGTTTCATCGGCCTCTAGGGGAAGTTTGCCACTAAAATGCAGCACCAAGGTTGTGAGGGCTAACAGGGCAAATAAGCCTGCGTTGAGCCAACTGCCCCAACGTAAGCCCTTGCAGGTTTTGGCAAAGGCCTGTTGAATACCATGAGCCAATAAGATGGCGATAGGCGCCATTATCGGCAGAATATAAGTGGCCAGTTTGCCTTTAGCAAGTGAAAAGAATAGCAAGGGAAGCAGCGCCCATAACAAGGCATAACGCAGCAGCGGTGAGTGCATTTGTCCTTTTAGGTGAGCCAGTGCCGAGGGAGACCAAAATAACCAGGGCAATACGCCAGCCGCCAAAAATGGTAGGTAATACCACAGCGGTGCGGCGTGCTGAGCATTCTCGGCGGAGAAGCGCTTAATGTGCTCTATCCAGAAAAAGTAGTGCCAGTAATCGGGCTCGACAGCGTGAATAGCCAGCGCCCAAGGCAGGCAAGTGAGTAAGGCGAATAGCATCACCCACCAACCCCATTTTAAGATCACCGTTAATTGCTTAGTCCATAGCATGTAGGGCAATACCACCAACACCGGTAGCGCCAATGCCAGAAAGCCTTTGGTTAATACCGCGCAGCCACAATAGATGCCCGCTAGCGCGTAGTATTTAGCACGGTGGCGGCTACTGTCACTGCGAATGGCAAAGTAAAAGGCAGTGAAGCTGGCGGTGAGCCAGAGGTTGAGCATGCTATCTAACACACTATAGGTACCAATGCCCGATACCATGAACATGCTCAGATAAATGGCGCAGCTTAACCAAGCAATCGGTCGTGAGGCAAAGCGGGCTAATAGCATCCACAGACAAAATGCCGCCCCTAAAGCGCTAAAGGCGGAGGCGGCTCTAACCGCAAAATTTGTCTCACCGAAGACTAATTGTGATAGCGCATTCATCCAGTAACCCATCACTGGCTTTTCAAAATAACGCAGATCATTAAAGCGCGGCACTATCCAATCGCCGCTGGTCACCATCTCTCTTGAAATCTCGGCGTAACGCAACTCATCTGGTGACCAGAGATCGCGTAAACCCAGCGGTAACAAATACAGTAAGATAAAGAATAGGGGCAGCCAAGTGGCTAGGTTGATTTTAACTTGACGCATAACTTTCCTAGTTTACTGCTTTAACCAAAGAGGCTTGATGGCTTAGCCAACCTTCACGCCCTTCCATTTCAATGTTTAATATCTCGTCCGACGGCCAAGATACGTAGTCTTGGTCGAGCAGTTCGCTCAGCGGAACAAACTGTATGCCCTGTTGTTTGGCGCTAATTAGCAGTTGTTCAAACATCTCCGCACAAACGATGCCTTCCACTTCGGCATGAATGGTATAAACGTTAAGCGCTTCGGCTCTTATTCGTCTCAAAATGGCTTGGTTGTAGTTGCTTTCGTCCACGCCGTCTTGGCCGATCAGTTCATCATAAGTGGGTAGGGTGACCGGAATTTGCGGCGCCATACCCAGTTTGGGAACAAAAATAGACTGGCCTCGGCAATCACTGTTATAACGAAACGGAAATGCTTCTTTTTGCTCAAGGGTAGCCTCGGTGCAGCGCCAGCCTGCGACTGCGCTACATTGTACTTCTTTGCCAATGATCTCAGACAGCAGTTGGTAGCCCTTGTTTAGCTCACTGGCTAGCTCAGAGGCTGACATCGTGTCGGTTTTCATCTGCCATTTATGATGATCCCAAGCATGTAAGCCTACCTCGTGGCCAGCTTGGTCTGTTTGCTTGATAATCCCGGCTAGACGCTTACCAATAACGGGGCCGGGCCAAAAAGTACCGCGCAACAGAATATCCCAGCCATAGAGGCTGGCGGCTTTAGAGCGGAGCATCTTCTTTAAAAAAGCGGGGCGTAATAGGCGCCATATATGACGCCCCATATTGTCTGGCCCTACTGTAAAAAAGAACGATGCTTGAACCTCATGCCGTTGTAACAGCTCCAATAACTTAGGCACCCCAAGACGGGTGCCACGAAAGGTATCTACATCTATTCTTAAACCGACTTTAATGCTGTTTTTACCGCTCATTATTACTCATCAACTGCTGTTTTTAGGAAGAAATCCAAGGTTTCCTCAATGGTGTCTTCCATCATAATGTGCGGCTCCCAGTCAAGTAAACGCTTGGCGTTACGAATACTGGGGCGACGATGTTGCACGTCTTGGTAACCGTCACCGTAGAAGGTCTTACTTTCAACCAGATGATAACCGGCAAACGGAGGGAATTTAGCGCGCAGTGGATGGGCTTCAAATTTCTCTACCAAGATTTCTGCCATTTGTTTAATACTGGCTTCGTTATCGGGCGAGCCAATATTGATAATCTGGCCGTCGCATAAACCGTCTTTATTCTCGATGATGCGGAATAAAGCTTCAATGGCCTCGGAAATATCAGTAAAGCAGCGTTTTTGCTCGCCGCCATCAATCAACTTAATGGGAGTGCCTTCTACCAAGTTAAGGATTAACTGGGTAATCGCTCGACTAGAGCCCACTCGAGCCGAATTTAAGCTGTCGAGACGTGGCCCCATCCAATTGAAAGGGCGGAATAGGGTGAACTTAAGCCCGTCTTTTTTGCCGTAAGCCCAAATAACGCGGTCGAGTAGTTGCTTAGAGGTTGAGTAGATCCAACGCTGGCGATTGATCGGTCCGGTAATTAAAGGCGAGCTGTCTTCATTAAATTCTTCGTCGGTACACATGCCGTATACTTCGGAAGTGGACGGGAAGATGATGCGTTTATTGTATTTCACACATTCGCGAACGATCTTAAGGTTCTCTTCGAAGTCTAATTCAAATACTCGCAGTGGGTTACGGGTATATTCAATCGGCGTGGCAATCGCTACCAGTGGCAGAATGATGTCGCATTTTTTGATGTGGTATTCGACCCATTCGTTGTGAATGGTGATGTCACCTTCTACAAAATGAAAGTCGGGATGAGCTAAATGCTGCTCAATCTGGTTGGCGCTCATGTCCATGGCAAAGATTTCGTATTTACCATCGTCTAAAAGGCGTTGGGTTAAATGGTTACCAATAAAGCCGTTGGCACCTAAAATCAGTACTTTTTGCCGGCGTTTGGCGGCGATAGCGGCACTGGCTTGTGGCCCAAAGCGCATGCCTTCAACCAAATGCATTTCACCGGCCAGTTGCTCACCGTTCATATACAAGCCGTTTTCGGCTTGGCCGGCCTGAATGATTAAAGCACCGCGGCCACAAGCTATGGTAAGCGGTGCGGTGGCTACGATGGTGCCGGGAGTGGCGTCGTAATCTTGCTCGCTGGCTGTTGCGTTCCAAAAGATGACTTTGCGTTCTCCCAAAAAGGTAAATGCGCCAGGGTAGGGTTCGGTAACGGCGCGGCATAAGTTGTAAATGCTGTTGGCGTCATCGGCCCATTTTATCTCGCCATCGGCCGGGGTTCTGCGGCCAAAGACTGTGGCTTGGCTCTCATCTTGTGGGGTCAAGCTATGGTCACCGGCGATAAGTTTTGGCAACACCTCGGCCAACAACTCGCCACTGAGTTGATTGAGTCGCTGATGCAGCGTTTCGGCGGTGTCTTGTGGATCAATGCTTAAGGCTTGCTGAGCCACAATGTCACCGGCATCGGCTTTGGCTGTCATTACATGCAGGCTTACGCCGGTTTCAGTTTCGCCATTAACCAAGGCCCAGTTTACCGGTGCTCGTCCGCGATAGCGGGGAAGTAGCGAGCCGTGTAAGTTAAAGCCTCCCTGCGGCGCTAGTGCGAGCAGTTCTTGGCTAAGCATTGAGCGGTAGTAAAAAGAGAAGAATACCTCTGGCTGCATGGCGTTAATTTTTTCTAGCCATAGCGGGTGATTGACGTCTTCTGGCGCAAATACCGGAATGCCATGGCGAGCGGCTAGCTTGGCTACCGATTCAAAAAATAGATTTTCTTTACTGTCGTCGAGGTGAGTAAATACAGCAGCAATTTCAACGCCTGCTTCAATTAGGCTTTGTATGCCCGTACAACCGATGTTGTGATAGGCAAATACCACAGCTTTCATTGTCTTATCCTTAAGAGAGTTAAATTAGTGATTGGCCACTTGGCCGTTATCGCGTGCTTGTTTGGTGGCTTCGCCAACTAATACGTCCTGTACGTAGTAACGAGGCCGAGCGCGAACATCGGAATAAATACGACCAATGTATTCACCGAGTAGGCCTAGCCCAACAAACTGAGCACCGATAAAAATGAACAGTAGGGCGAACAGTGGGAATACCCCATCGACACCCCATTCTGCGCCATAGAACATGCGCATAAGTAGTAATACCAAGCCAAATAGGCCACCCAGAGTGGCGATGACCCCGCCCATGATGCTGAGCATTCTTAGCGGTGCAGTGGTCATGCTGGTGAGTAGATCGAACATCAGGTTAATCAAGCCCATGATGTTGTATTTGGACTCGCCTTGTTGACGCTCATTATGGGCAACGTCTATTTCCACAGTATGGCGAGCAAAGCCGTTGGCCAGAATTGGGATGAAAGTACTGCGTTCGTGACACTGTAGCATGGCGTCAACCACGTGGCGGCGGTAGGCGCGTAACATACAGCCGTAGTCGTTCATCTCTACCCCGGTGGAACGTTTGACGATTTTGTTGATTAGCATCGAGGGGTAGCGGCGCAAGCGGCTGTCTTGGCGATTCTTACGTACTGTGCCTACCGCGTCGTAGCCTTGTTCTGCTTTGGCAACCAAATTCGGAATTTCTTCAGGCGGATTTTGTAAGTCGGCATCTAGGGTCACCACTAAGTCGCCTCTAACATGCTCAAAACCCGCCATGATGGCATTGTGCTGGCCATAGTTACGGTTGAGAATAATCCCTACCACATGGCTGCCTTCTGCGGCCGCCGCTGCCTCTATTTGATCTGCGCTGTTATCTTTACTGCCATCATCAATCAGCAGTAACTCGTAATTTTTGCCCATGCTGTCTGCGGCGGCGCAAGTGCGTTGAATCAGTTCTGGTAAGCTGGCCGCTTCGTTGTAGACAGGAATAACGATGGATACAAAATTAATTTCTTGCTTATGCCTCATGAGTATTTCCGATAAATTGAGTGATAGCTGATATGACCCGATTTACGTCGTTAAGTTGCATATCGGGGAAAAGAGGGAGGGAACAAATGCGTTGGCTATTAAATTCAGTATTGCTTAAATCAGGATTGAGCTCGCCAAAGCGGCTGGCGTAGTTTTCCCGATAGTATTTTTGGCTATGGCACGCCTTGAAGTGAATACCTGCACCTATGCCCTGTTGTTTAAGGTGGTCAATTAATTGGTCGCGATTGAAACCGCAAATACTGGGCTCCACACGAATGATCATCAAGTGACAACAATGTTGATGGGGGTAATCGGGGATACTCAATGGGGTGATGCCGGGCAGTGAACTTAAACGTCTTCGATAAGCGGCAACCAAAGCTTGGCGCTGTTGGGTGATCTGTTCAAGACGTTGCAACTGGCCCAAACCTAGCACTGCGCAAATGTCTGGCATATTGTATTTAAAGCCGGGCTCAATTACTTCAGCTTGCGGTGCTCGACCTTGGGTTTCTCGGTCAAAGGCGTCTACCCCCAAACCATGAAATTTAAGGCGGCGGATCCGCTCGACCAATTGTGTGTCATTGGTGGTAAATATGCCGCCTTCGGCGGTGGTAACGTTTTTGATGGCATGCAAGGAAAACAGGCAATGGCCGGTTTGACCAATTGGGCGTCCTTTGTAGTGGCAACCTATAGCATGCGCCGCATCTTCAATCACCGGGAGTTGATAACGCTCGGCCAATGCATAGATTGGATCTAAGTCGAGTGGCGCACCGGCGTAATGTACCGGAATGATCAATTTAGTGTTAGCGGTGATTTGCGCTTCGATACGTTCTGCGGTGGTCATCAGACTATCGGCATCAACGTCAACAAATACCGGTTTGGCACCCATTAGGCTTATCAGATTAACCGTGGAAACCCAAGTCATTGATGGGGTTATCACCTCATCGCCGGGGCCAATGCCGAGGGCGACGAGGCAAAGGTGTAAGCCGGCGGTGGCACTGCTTAAGGCTACCGCATGGGCTGCACCTGTGTAGTCCTTTATCGCGGCTTCTAGCTCGGCATTTTTGGGGCCTGTGGTTATCCACCCCGACTTCAGCACTTCGACAACCGCGTCAATCTCTGGCTGCGCGATGGCCGGCCGGCTCAAAGGCAAGAATGTAGAATTCATGATGTCCAGTTTGTATATCCATTTACAAGAGTAAAGAAGTCTACCTAGGTAAATGGTGTATTAAAAGCGGATAACGCTTTCATTGCACAGGTTTTTTCCATAAATGCAAGCCTATTAAAACAAAATCTTTGCCAGATGATTCAAAACTCAACAATATTTGACTAAATTTAGCTGGTTTGGCTTTCTTTTGATGCCTTGCGCTCGTTCGCTGATGTTTCTTGAGCGGGAGCTGATTGGTGCAAGTAATGTTGCAGTGCTTGCTGTTGCTCAGGGTTACAGCGCAGGCCCTGCTTGGTGCGTCGCCAAAGTATGTCATCAGCTTGGCAGGCCCACTCGTGCTGGATCAAATAGTCCACTTCCAGCTGATAGAGTTCACCACCAAAGTGCTGCCCTAAGCCGTGTGCGTCAGCTTGTTGCAGCAATTGTTCGGCCCTGCTTCCGTATTGCCGACACCAGCGTTTAACTAAAGACTTGGGTAAGTGGCTGACCGCTTGTTGTTGAGAGATGAATTGCGCCAAGCTGGTGGGTAAATTAGCACCAGGTAGCAAGCAGTGCTCGGTCCATGGCGCTGCAAGAGAGTCTAAACGCGGGGCTAACAGGGCTAAGGCTGCCTCGGCTAGTTTTCGGTAGGTGGTTAACTTGCCGCCAAATACCGACAATAATGGCGCGCCGTCTTGAACTGGGCTTAATTCTAAAGTGTAGTCGCGGGTCACCGCAGAAGGGTCGTCTGATTCATCTTGGCAAAGCGGTCTAACACCAGAAAAACTATGCACAATATCGCTGGGTTTAATTTGCCGAATAAAGTGCTGGTTTACTACCTCGCAGAGATAGTCTACTTCTGCTGTTGAAATGCTAACGGTGGCAGGATCGCCCTGATATTCCACATCGGTGGTGCCGATTAACGAGTAATCCTGTTGGTAGGGGATGACAAATACGATCCGCTTATCACTGTTTTGCAGAATATAGGCCTGCGGCTGGTGGTGAATTTTGGGGACCACAATATGGCTACCTTTAACCAAGCGGATACTGCGTGGCGCAGTTTGCTGCAGCCTTTGCTCTATTAGCTGTTGTACCCATGGTCCAGCCGCATTCACTAAGTTTTTACAAGAGTAGTGCTGCAGTTGGCCGGTTTGGCTATCGCGCACCTCGACTTGCCAGTGCTGCGCTTGGCGGTGGGCTGCTACCATTTGATGACGAGGGGCTATGTAGGCGCCATGTTCGGCGGCTAATAAGGCGTTACTAATCACTAGACGCGCGTCGTCGACCCAGCAATCGGAGTATTCAAAGCCGCGGGTGATCTGACTGTTTAATACACTGTCTTGTTCAAACTTCAGCCCGCGGCAGCCCTCTAAGGTGCTACGTCGAGCTAGATGATCGTAGAGAAACAAGCCAAGGCGAATCAGAGGCCAAGGGCGTAGGTGAGGACGGTGAGGCAGCCTAAAGCGCATTGGCTCAACTAAGTGGGGTGCTATTTTTAACAGCACTTCGCGCTCTTTTAGTGCTTCGCTGACGAGGCGAAACTCATAATGCTCTAAGTAGCGCAGCCCGCCGTGGATAAGCTTTGAGCTAGCCGATGAAGTGGCACTGGCCAAATCGTTTTGTTCAAACAAGGCCACCCGTAAACCTCTGCCAGCGGCATCGGCGGCAATCCCTGCGCCATTAATGCCACCACCGATGACGATTAAATCATAATTGTCTTGCCGATCTTTTTGCATAACGGCTGCTCGTTTGCTTTCGTTATTGAGCATAATAGAACATTTATTAATCAATCACACTCATTTAGCGGGCTTTATCAGTGTTATATCGCGGCTTTTTTTTAGCCACACTTGTTTGATCTGAGTATTTGCTCTAGTGTTGTTAAGTTTATGTAACATTCAGGTAAATGGTTAATGATAATTCACCGCTTGCAAGGCTATATTCAAAACATCTTTTTAGTTGAGTATGCTGATAAATTGTTATTGTTAGATGGGGCCTGCCGAGCCGATGTGTCCTTGCTTGAACAGTTTATTCGTCAACAACTGGGGCGGCCTGTTAGCCAGTTAAAGTTGGTGGTAGTGACTCATATGCATCCCGATCATGCGGGGGCGGCCAGTGTTCTGCAGCGCCGCTACCAAGTTCGGCTTGCCGCTGCAGATTGTGCAGGTGAATGGTATCAGGGCTGGAGAGGACGTGCCCGTCATCTACTGGATCTTGGCTTGGCCTATTATGTTGGCCGTTGTCAGCGTCGCCCTTGGATGAAACTATGGTATCCAGCGGTGTTGCGCTTTGATGAGCGTTTAAGTGATGGCCAGTCCTTGCCCGGATTTGACGATTGGCAGGTGGTATTTAGCCCGGGCCATACCGACCGCGACTTATCTTTGTATCACCCTCAGACTAAGACACTGTATGTGGCCGATAGCATACTGCGGATTAAAGGCAAGCTGATCCCACCTTTTCCCATTTCTGAGCCCGCCAATTATCGCGCATCGTTAAAGCGCTTTGCTCAGCTAGAGGTAAGACAATATTTACTAGCCCATGGGGAGGGAGGTGTCATTAGCGCCGCCGAGCTGCAACAACTGATTGCGGCAAGCCCACTGCAAGCCTCCAGTTACCGACAATTTCTCACCGAGCTAGTGTGTAAGCGTTGGCTTAAAACGAGTTAAGGGCAGGGCATAGTCGTAATTGAATACTCTCTCTTTGCACAATGCTGGCAATGTCTTGGGGCAGGGCTCGGTCGGTATAAAAGTGATCTATTTGGGCGATGTTGCCGATGTTGATCATGGCATTACGGCCAAACTTACTGTGGTCGGCGGCTAGAATGACGGTTCGAGAATTAGCAATAATTGCTTGAGTAATGCGTACTTCATGGTAATCAAAGTCTAATAACGAGCCATCGAGATCGATGCCACTAACGGTGATGATGCCGTAATCAAGACGGAATTGGCGAATGAAATCGATGGTGGCCTCACCAACAATGCCGCCGTCACGACTGCGCACCACTCCACCGGCCAGCAATACTTCAAAGTCGCTGTTACCCATTAATAATTTGGCAACGTGAATATTGTTGGTGACAACCCTTAAACCTCGGTGCTTGAGCAAGGCTTGGGCAATGGTTTCGGCGGTGGTGCCTATGTCTAAGAACAGTGACGAGCCATTGGCAATATGTGCTGCAAGTTGATGGGCAATTTGTTGTTTCTCTGCTTGATGTTTGATTTTTCGATTGGCGTAGGAATCGTTGACCACGCTATTGCCGAGTAGCGATGCGCCGCCATGGTGGCGTTGGATCTGATTTTGTTCTGCCAGCTGGTTTAGATCGCGGCGAATGGTTTGCGGGCTTACCTTGAGTTGCTCAACCAACTGCTCGGTAGTAATAAAGCCTTGGTTTTTTAGTGCTTGAACAATTTGCATGTGGCGCTGGGTTTGTTTCACAAGGGGCGCTTCCTTATTAGTTTGCCGCTAGGGCTTGCCTATTAGTCTAATGCAAGTCGCTGTTTTGTCATATGTGTAGCTCACAGCTGCGCCTATCAAAGCCCACACGCTTCACGAAACGCATAATAAAACACCGGCTTACGACGCTTTTCGAACATAATAATGAGAGCGAATAAGGAGGCCCTTAGCATGGATAACGCTACTTATATTGTTGCTTTAGATCAGGGAACTACCAGTTCTAGAGCGATTATTTTTAACCAGCACGCTGAGCTGGTGGCTAGCGCCCAGCGGGAGTTTAGTCAGATTTATCCACAGCCGGGTTGGGTTGAGCACGACCCTATGGAAATTTGGGCTAGCCAAAGTGCCTGCTTAACCGAAGTGCTGGCCAAGGTAGGTATCGCCAGCGATCAGGTGGCGGCCATTGGTATTACTAATCAGCGGGAAACCACCATTGTTTGGGATAAGCACAGCGGCCAACCGGTATATAACGCCATTGTTTGGCAGTGTCGCAGAACCACCGAATATTGTGAGCGCTTACGTGAGCAAGGCTGGGAAGACTACATTAAGCAGGCCAGTGGCTTGCAGCTAGATGCTTATTTTTCGGCCACCAAACTGCAGTGGATTTTAGATAATGTGGCAGGAGCGCGGCAGAAAGCCGAGGCTGGAGATTTATTGTTTGGCACGGTAGACAGTTGGTTATTATGGAAGCTCACTAATGGTCGTGTGCACGTTACCGACTATACCAACGCTTCGCGCACCATGATGTTTAATATTCATCGCTTGGAGTGGGATGACAAGCTGTTGGCGATGTTGAACATACCTAAACAAATGTTGCCAGAAGTGCGTAGCTGCTCTGAAGTGTATGGTAAAACCAATATTGGCGGACGCGGCGGCACCCGTATTCCTATTGCCGGCATTGCGGGCGACCAACAGGCGGCCTTGTTTGGCCAGCAATGTTTTGCTTCAGGAATGGCTAAAAATACCTACGGTACGGGTTGTTTTCTATTAATGAATACCGGCGAGCAGGCCGTCCCCTCGACCCATGGCTTACTCACCACCATCGCTTTTGGCTTAAATGGCAAGGTGCATTACGCGCTGGAGGGCAGCGTATTTATGGGGGGGGCCACTATTCAGTGGCTGCGTGACGAGTTGGGTTTAATTCGTGACGCGGCAGACACCGAGTATTTTGCCACTAAGGTGGATGATTGCGCTGGCGTTTATTTAATCCCTGCCTTTGTCGGCTTGGGTGCGCCGTATTGGGATCCCTATGCACGAGGCACCATTGTGGGTTTAAGCCGAGGCTCCAACCGTAACCATATTATTCGCGCCGCGCTTGAATCGATTGCTTATCAGAGTCGCGACTTGCTGGAAGCGATGCAGGCCGATGCAAATATTGCTCTTAGCCAGCTCAGAGTCGATGGTGGCGCAGTAGCCAATGATTTCTTGTTACAGTTTCAAGCCGATACCTTGGCTACCGAGGTGCTGCGACCCGCCTTGATTGAGTCTACCGCTTTAGGGGCCGCTTATTTAGCTGGTTTAGCGGTGGGTTATTGGCCAGACTTAGACAGTTTGGCTGCTCATCATCAAGCCGACCGTTGTTTTGTGCCTGACGGTGATGAAGCCAAGCGCCAGCGCCTGTATCAAGGATGGAAGCAAGCGCTAGAAGGCAGTCGACGCTGCTATCATCAGCAAGACTAAGCTCT
>NZ_JBNKPP010000300.1:0-2575 GCF_050295395.1 Agarivorans sp. | reverse complement strand
CTTTTATCCCCAGCGCGCTTAACTGTTCTGCTAAGTGGCGTTGGTTGCCCTGTTGCCATACCAATACTAAATCGGGTTTAAGAGTAATGATGCTTTCTATGCTGATGTATTGATAGTTACCAATGCGTGGTAACTGTTTAGCCGCAGCGGGATAGTCGGCATAGTCGACGGTGGCAACCAGCCTCTCTCCGGCACCCAGCGAATACACTTGTTCAGTCAGGTGAGGCGCTAGCGCGATGATGCGTTGTGGCTTGGCTTGGCTGGCGGCGGCAACTAGCAGCAATAAACACACGCATAGCTGGATTAAGCGCTGGGGGCGGGGCTTATAAATAAACAATACGTGCCACATAAATTGGGCTGAGGATCAGTAAATACAGCAAGGCGCTCATATTCAGCTTCAAGGCTAGGCGATCCAGCGCTAGCGCTTCTGGGTATTGCTGCATGGGGCCAAAGCGAGCCTGCTCTACCTTTTGTTGTTGGTAGTGACGTGGGCCACCTAACTCGCTTTGTAAGCTACTGGCAGTGACGCTAATCAGGCTGCCGCTTGCGCTATAGGGCCAGCGAAACCCTTGGCTCAAGGCCTGAGTATTGGTTTTCCAGTTCCCGTAAAGGCTGATGATGCGGGCTAGTAATCGAAAGGGCAACCAACTGAGTAAGTGGTAGAGCCGACTGGCACTGTTACCAAACTGTCGGTATTGGCTGAGTTTGGGATTCCAAGAGTAGTGTAGCTCAACGATGATACGGTAGATTAAAGCCGGAATAATACCGCCCACCATAAACCAAAATACTACGGCAAACCAATTGGCGGCTAAGCGCAGTAGTAGCATTTCGGCGCTGGCCTTGGCTACGCCGACCGCCGATAACTGCTCGCAGTCGCGCAGTACCCAAGGGCGTAACTGGCTTCTGGCGTTTTGGTGTTGTTGTTTATTGAGTAGCTGGGTGATTTGTTGGAAGCGATGCATTGGGGCATGCCATTGCACCAAGCAAAATAAAAGTAAGCCATCAAGTAGGGCGGTTAGCGGGTTAAGCCGAGTAAACAGCCACAAACCCAGACTAATTGGCAGTACGATGCTCAGCAGCGCGATGCTACCAGCCAAACGCTGTTGCTGCGGACCATTGGCACTGCGGTTAACCTTAGTGGCGAGGTGCTCTCCCAGCCAAGCAAAGCCGCTACTTAGCCGGGCCAATGTTTGTCCCGGCAGTAGGCGCTCTAGGGCAATGCCTAGCAGTGGCAGGCTAAGGCTTAACCAAAGCCAAGAGCTTTCGTCCATTAGGCTTTGAGTTGCTCCAACATGGCAACCACTAGTGCTGTAGAGTGCTTAGCGGCGGTTTCTAAAAACTCATCAAAAGAAGCTGGAGATTCTTTCCCCGCAATGTCGGATAGCGAGCGAATTACCACAAAGGGCACTTCGGCAAGATGACAGACTTGGGCTATTGCCGCGCCTTCCATTTCTACCGCTGCCATTTTGGGGAAATCGGCGCGCGCCTTGGCAACTCTCTCGGGATCGGCCATGAAGATATCGCCGGTACAGATTTGTCCGCGCACAATTTTATGGCCAGACAGTTGTTTGGCAGCCTGTTCGGCAATCTCAATTAACTTGGGATCGGCTTTATAAGCTGCAGGGTTAGCTGGTAGCTGGCCCATTTCGTAGTTGAAGGCGGTGAGGTCTACGTCGTGATAGCGTAGCTCATCGGAAATTACCACATCACCCACTTTTAAGTTGGCGTCGAAACCGCCGGCCGAGCCAGTATTAATCACTTGGCTAGGTTGGTAACGTTGCAATAATACGGTTGTGGCAATCGCCGCCGCTACTTTGCCAATGCCTGAACGGGTCACCACCACCGGATGTTGGTTAATCTCACCGCTGTAGAATTCGCAACCAGCAAAGCTATAGGTGTCGCAGTTGTCGATCATTTTTCGAAGTGCTACCACTTCCTGTTCCATTGCACCAATAATTGCTGTTGTCATAACCGTCTCTTTATCATAGGGAAAACTAGGCGAAATATTACCACAAGCCGGGCGCAGGAACAGCTACAGTTCGCGGACAAATACCCGTTGGGTTTTACGTTGTTTGAAGCCGATGTGTTGATAAAATTGATTGGCTTGCTCACGAGTACTGTCACAGCGCACACGTATTTCTCCCACTCCGCGGCTATTCGCCCAGTGGCGACATTGCTTAACCAAGGCGCGGCCAATACCCTGTTGTTGTGAAGCCTGATCAACCACCATGCCACTGATTTCGGCAAACGGAAGTGAACCTAGACGTAGGGCAATAAACACATGCACCCAACCAATGATCTTGTCTTCTTGGTCTACATAAACAAAGGCCTGATGAGCCGGATTTTCTAGTATGGCGTGAATATTGGGCAGTACGGTTTGAGCATTAGGGTTATAGCCAAGTTGTTTGGCCAGTTGCGCCACTTCACTGGCGTCTTGTTCGTGGATCGGTCTAATATGCATAGCTTTCCTTAATCAAATGAAAACAGTTTCATCGAACACCCCATAGTGACTGACTTGGCCAGTGAACTGCAAGCAGCTTAGAAGAATTTTGTTACTTTTTTACTACGCGAGGTT
>NZ_JBNKPP010000299.1:0-3822 GCF_050295395.1 Agarivorans sp. | reverse complement strand
CTAGACACGGTAGTCGTTCCAACCAATAAACCGATGATTCGTGATGACCAAGGTGATTTGGTTTACCTCACAGCCGAAGAGAAATACAAGGCGATTGTGAATGATATTCGCGAATGTGTGAAGGCTCAGCGTCCAGTGTTGGTGGGTACGGTTTCTATCGAAAACTCAGAGTTATTATCCAACATTCTGAAGAAAGAGAAAATTAAGCACAATGTATTAAACGCCAAATTCCACGAGAAGGAAGCCGACATTGTTGCAGAAGCGGGTGTTGCTGGTGCGGTAACCATTGCCACCAACATGGCCGGCCGTGGTACCGATATTGTGCTAGGTGGTAACTTGCAGGTAGAGATTAGCGCCTTGGGCGAGGATCCCAGTGAGCAGCAAATCGCCGAGGTGAAACAACGCTGGCAAGAGCGTCACGACGCGGTATTAGCCGCCGGTGGTTTGCACATTATTGGCACCGAGCGTCATGAATCTCGTCGGATTGATAATCAGTTGCGTGGTCGTTCTGGTCGTCAGGGTGATCCGGGTTCTACTCGTTTTTATCTGTCTATGGAAGATAGCTTAATGCGCATCTTCGCTTCTGATCGTGTTACCGGCATGATGAAAAAGCTGGGCATGGAAGAAGGCGAAGCGATTGAGCACCCATGGGTGACTCGGGCGATTGAGAACGCCCAACGTAAGGTGGAAGGCCGAAACTTTGATGTGCGTAAGTCATTGTTAGAATTTGATGACGTAGCTAACGATCAACGAAAAGTGGTTTACGAACAACGTAATGACCTGATGGATAGCGAAAGTATTTCCGACACCATCGAAGTGATTCGTGAAGATGTGTTCAACTCGGTTATTGATGAATACATCCCGCCGCAGTCTTTGGAAGAAATGTGGCAAGTGAGCGAGCTAGAACAGCGTCTGAAAAGTGACTTTGGTTTAGACCTACCAATACAAAAATGGTTGGATGAAGACGATAAGTTACACGAAGATAAATTGCGTGAGAAAATTCTTGCTGAGGCCGTTGCTGATTACCAATCGAAGATTGATAAAGTGGGTGCTGATCCAATTAAGCAATTTGAAAAATCGGTAATGCTGCAAACTCTTGACCAACTTTGGAAAGAGCATCTAGCAGCAATGGATCACCTACGTCAGGGCATTCACCTACGTGGTTACGCACAGAAGAATCCTAAGCAGGAATATAAACGCGAGTCTTTTGAGTTGTTCACGCAAATGCTGGAAGCGTTGAAACTAGACGTGATTAGCATCTTAAGCCGAGTTCGAGTTCAAGATCCTGAAGAAGTCGAAGCCATGGAAGCAAAACGCCGTGAAGCAGAGCAAAGAGCCGCGCTAATGCGTCAGCAGCAAGCTCAAGAGCAGGCTCAAGAGGCTCAACTAGAGAATGGCCAGCCGGTGGTTCGTGAAGGACAAAAAGTCGGCCGAAATGACCCTTGTCCTTGTGGCTCTGGTAAGAAATATAAACAATGCCACGGTAAACTGTCTTAAGTTTGCTTGGCGTTTACAGAGGAGAGCTGCGGCTCTCCTTTTTTATGAACTTATAGGGGCTTAAATGAAGCAGGTTAATGTTGCGGTTGGGGTCATACTTCAAGGCGATAAGGTGTTGCTGAGTTTCCGTCATCAACAACAGCATCAAGGGGGGAAATGGGAGTTTCCCGGTGGCAAAATTGAAGCCGATGAGTCCGTCATCGAAGCCTTGGCGCGTGAATTACAAGAAGAGTTGTCTATAGAGATTGTACAGGCTAGCTGTAAGCCGCTGATTCGCATTGAGCACGACTATGGCGATAAGCAAGTATGTTTGCATGTCTATACCGTTAGTCGCTTTGTTGGTGAGCCTGAGGGCGCAGAGCAGCAAGAGATTCGTTGGGTAGCCAAGCCAGAGTTAGTTAACTATCGTTTCCCTGACGCGAATCATGCGATCCTTGAAACACTATTAGCCAAGCCTTGGGCTGAATTTAATTAGAACTCCCAGCTGTCGGGCTTATCTTCGTCTTCTTGAAGGTGCTGCTGTCCGGCAATATATTTTTCTTCGTTCGCCCACTCGCCTAAATCAATCAGCTTACAACGCTCAGAACAGAAAGGACGAAATTCGCTACTGGTCTGCCAAATAACTTCGGCATTACAGGTGGGGCATTTTACTTTAGTTGGATTGGGTTTGTTCATTAGGCAATTTTACAACAATATAAACGGCAGGGAATATCTTCAAGCTCTTGATTCACTGCACTAATAAATTTTATGGCGAAGCGGTGCTTGTGGCCGCTAACCGTCGGGTAACACTGCAGCTCAGAATCTAGCTCGATGCGCAACAGACCACATTCGGCTGCCACTCCTTGATAAAAGCCCTTGCTGGCGATGACTTCACTGTAACTATGTTGTTCTCTGAGTAACTTAAGCAGGTGAATGATCGCGTCGGCAACCGGTTGTAAAGGTAGCAGCCATTGTTTTACCTGAGCTTGAATTACCTCAGGTTGTTGATGCAGCCAATAGTGTAACTGAGGTAAATCGAAGCTGCAGTTACCGCCGGGTAGGCTTAGGCGTTGACGAATACTGGATAACAGCCGGTCGCTTTTAAGCTGGTCAGAGACGCGTGCATGTTTGCTAATGGTGGAAATCAGCGTTTTTACTTGTAATAACAACTGTTCAATTTTACTGATATCCACTTTGGGCATAGCTGCCCATTGTTCTAATTTATCGGCCTGTTTGGCTAAGTCTTTAAGTAAGTCGGAACGCCATTCACAGCGCTCCAGTACCTCTGCTACCTCGAATAGAGCGCGAAAAAACTGCTGCTGTTGCAGCGGATGTTGTAAGGCTTTAGATAACATCAATTGCTCAAACAACTGCTCTAAGCGTAAGTAGTTTCTTACTTTTTCGTTTAAAGGATGCTCAAATATCAATGCGGCCATAGGGACTCAGAAAACAAGGTGTGATTGGTTTATCTAGCCTAGTGTAACTACTGAGCGTTCAACTGTCATGGCTTTTGGCCAGTTCTAGGTAGATTAGGTGTTGAGCTAAGACTTTTTGCTTAAGTTCGTCTAGACCTTGGTTGTTGTCGATGATGTCATCGGCGGCGGCGCGTTTGTCGGCTCTACTCATTTGCGAATTGATAATTTGCTGTGCTTGCTGGGCATCAACGCCATCACGCGCAGTGGTTCGCTGTAGTTGCAGCGCAACGGGCACATCAATTAATAGGCTGCGATCGGTGAGCTTATCTAAGTGATTTTCAAACAGCAGCGGGGCGACCAATATTTTATAGGGGCCTTTGGCATGCCCAAGTTGCAGCAACATTCGCTCACGGATAAGTGGGTGAAGTAATTGGTTGAGCCAATGCTTTTTTTGCTGGTCATTGAAGATCAGCTGGCGCAGTAGGCGGCGGTTTAAGCTGCCATCGTCTAACAGTATCTCTGGGCCAAAATAGTCGGTAATTTTGGCTAAGGCAGGTTGGCCGGGCTCAACCACTTGGCGCGCCACAATATCGGCATCCACAATGGGAATGCCGAGCTCAGCAAAATAGTGGCAGGCTTGGCTTTTGCCGCTGGCAATACCGCCGGTTAAACCCACTAGCATTAACTCAGCCCTAGGTAGGAGAAGTACCAGCTATGTAGCTGCGCACCAAAAAATAAATAGACTACACCGCCTAGAGCTAAATAGGGGCCAAAGGGTATGGCTTGACTTTGTTGGCGCTTACCCAGAGCGATAAGACTAATGCCGATTAAGGCGCCAGCGAAAGAAGAGAGCAAAATAGTAAGCGGTAAGGCTTGCCAGCCAAACCATGCGCCGATCATGGCCAGCAACTTGAAGTCGCCATAACCCATG